>PMKB01000270.1:352-3103 GCA_003157595.1 Solirubrobacterales bacterium | reverse complement strand
CCGGGGCGGTAGAGGGCGTTCAGCGCGACGAGGTCGTCGAAGCAGTCAGGGCGAACCTTCTTGAGCGCCTCGCGCATCCCCTCGGACTCGAACTGGAAGACGCCGACGCTGTCGCCGGCGGCGAGCATCGCGTAGGTCGCCGGGTCATCCAGCGCAAGCGTCGCCATGTCCTGGCGGATCCCGCTCGAGCGCTCGATGATGTCGAGGGCGTCTTCGATCACGTCGAGGTTGCGCAACCCCAGGAAATCCATTTTCAGCAGGCCGATCTGCTCGATCGGCTTCATCGAGAACTGCGTGACGGTCCGAAACTGGCGCTCGCCGTCCTCGTCGAGCCCCGCGTCGGCGAGCTGCAGCGGAACGATGTCGGTGAGCGGGCGGTCTGCGATCACGACAGCCGCGGCGTGGATCGAGGAGTTGCGGACGACTCCCTCCAGGCCGCGCGCCGTGTCGATGATCGTGCGCGCGACCGGATCCTCGTCATAGGCCGCGCGCAACAGCTCGCCGTCGGCGAGGCATTCCTCGAAGGATGGTGCGCGGCCCTGCTGCGGGTCCGGGATCAGCTTCGCGAGCCGGTCACCGACGCCGTAGTCGTGGCCGAGCACGCGCGCGGCATCGCGCGTCGCCTGACGCGGCGCCATCTTGCCGAAGGTCACGATCTGGGCAACCGACTCGCGACCATACTTCTCGACCACGTAGCGCAGCACGCGCTCGCGGCCGCGCACGGAGAAGTCGATGTCGATGTCCGGCATCGAGACGCGCTCGGGGTTGAGGAAGCGCTCGAACAGCAGGTCGTAGGCGAGCGGGTCGACGTCGGTGATCCGCAGGCTGTAGGCGACGATCGAGCCGGCCGCCGAACCGCGGCCCGGGCCGACGGCGATCCCGCTGCGCTTGGCGAAGTCGACGAAATCCCAGACGATCAGGAAGTAGGCGTTGAAGCCCATGCGGTCGATCACCTCGAGCTCGGTCTCCATGCGCTCAAGCGTCGCCGCCGGCGGCGGGTCGCCATAGCGCTCGCGCAGACCCTTCTCCACCAAGCCGCGCAGGTAGCTGTGCGCCGTCTCGCCGTCGGGAACCGGATAGGCGGGAATCAGCTGGCGGTCAAGCTCCAGCTCGACGCTGCAGCGTTCGGCGATCTCGAGCGTCGAGGCGAGCGCCTGCGGCCACTGCGCGAAGGCCTGCGCCATCTCGGCGCAGTCCCGAAGGAAGAACTCGTTGGTCTCGAAGCGGATCTTCGGCTCGGCGAGCGTGCTCTTGGTCTGCACGCACAGCAGCGCCGCGTGGTGGCGGTAGTCCTCGCGGCGCAGGTAGTGCACATCGCCGGTACCGACCAGCGAGCCGCCCATCTCACCCGCGAGGCGCACGATCTCCTCGTTGCAGCGGTCCTGCAGCGCGAGCCCGTTCTTCTGTACCTCGAAGTACACGTTCTCGCGTCCGATCGCCGCGATCAGCTGATCGACGTGCTCACGGCCCTCGGCGATCCGCCCGTCGGCGATCCGCGAGCACAGCCGCGAGGCCAGACAGCCCGTCAACGCGATCACGCCGTCGCCGTAGCGCTCGATCTGGGCCATGTCGACCGTCGGCTTGCCGCGCTGGAGTCCCTCGAGGAAGCCCGCCGAGGACAGCTGCACCAGGTTGCGATAGCCCGCCTCGCTGCGTGCCAGCAGCGTCAGGTGGTTGTGCTCGATGCGCTGGCCGGGCGTCGCTACGGCCGCGTGGTCGTCGACGAAATAGACCTCGCAGCCGATGATCGGCTTGATTCCCGCCTTGCGCGCAGCCTGGTAGAGCTCGATCGCGCCGTTCATCACGCCGTGGTCTGTGAGCGCGATCGCCGGCTGGCCGAACGCCGCCGCCCGCTCCACCAGCCCCGCGATCTTCGACGCACCGTCGAGCAGCGAGTACTCGGAGTGGACGTGAAGGTGGGCGCAGGCAGGCTCGGGCATCCGGTGGACTGATCCTAGTGGGGCGTCCTGACGCCTTCGGCGTCCGCCGCCGTCGTTTACCACCGTTGCAGCCGTCCGCGCAGGCGTCTGTGCGCACGTTGCGGGAAGCGCACGCCGCGTTGCGCAAATGGCGCGCAGCTCAGTCGTCAGCGCAAGCGCTTCAACGGTTGCGCAGGCGCCAGGCCATGCGCGACTGCAGCGTCCAGAGCTCGATGAAACCCGGCGAGGCGGTCTGCGAAAACAGGCCACCCGACTCCGAGAACGATGCGAGCGACTGGTCGTAGACCGCGTTGGGGGATGAGCGTGTGACCACTCGCGCGGTGCCCTTGTAGAGCTGCAGTCCGATCGTGCCGCTGACCTGCACGTTGACGGACTCCATGTAGGCGTCGAGGTCGCCGCGCAGCGGCTCCCACCACAGCCCCGCGTAGACGAGATATGCCCACTGGCGGTCGAGCCCCGCCTTGAACTGGTTCTGATGGATGGTGCAGACGAGCTTCTCGAGGTCCTGGTGGGCCGGCAGGATGATCGCCGCCGCCGGCGCCTCGTAGATGTCGCGCACCTTCAGGCCGACGATGCGGTCCTCGATGTGATCGATGATGCCGACGCCGTGGCGCGCGCCGATCTCGCCGACCCGCTCGATCAGCTCGGCCAGCGCGAGGCGCTCGCCGTCCAGCGCCACCGGCAGCCCACGCTCGAACGCCAGTTCGATGCGTTGCGGCTCATCCGGCGCGAGGCGCGGCGGTGTGACGAGCTGGAAGACGTCCTCGTCGGGCGCGTGGTCGAGATCCTCGATCCAGCGGCCCTCCGACGA
>PMKB01000270.1:0-273 GCA_003157595.1 Solirubrobacterales bacterium | reverse complement strand
CGCGAGCTTTGCGATCAGCGGCCGGCCGAGCGCCGTGAAGAGCGGGTAGCCGCCGCCGTAGAGAGCGTTCGCGCGGATCGCGGGCGCCAGATACTCGCGTGCGAACTCATCGCGCGCGTCGACCACGTGGCAGTCCGCGGCGCCGAGCGTGATCGCCTTGCCCCTGATCACGTCGTAGTCCTCGCCGGGCTGCCCGAGGTTGACCGTCAGGCAGACGACTTCGGCGCCGTAGTGGTCCTGGATCCACTTCAGCATCACGCTCGTGTCCAGCCC
>PMKB01000045.1 GCA_003157595.1 Solirubrobacterales bacterium | reverse complement strand
ACACCGTCCCGGTGATCCCGCTCGTCGAGGTTCCCGGCCAGGTGGTGACGCGCGAGCGGATCGGCGGCTACCTTGCCCACCCCGGCGGCGCGGTCTACTACGACCAGCTGGGCGGCTGGCCGGGGCCGGTGCGCCGTGGCGGCGCCGATAGACTGGCGCCGTGACCGGGGCGATCTCGATACCCCCGACCCGCACTTTGAGACGCCTTCGGGGCCGTCGTCGCAAGCGCTTCGCCGCGCTGGCGCTGCTGGCCGCCGCCGGGCTCGCGGGCTGCGGCGGCGGCGGCCCGTCGGGCGCCACCGCCGCCGGCGCCCATACCTTCACCGACCTGGTCGCCGGGCTTCCCACGAGCCTGGATGAGACAGCGACCCCCTCCCCGGCCTCGGCCTCGATCCTGCCGAGCTGGTCGAGCGAGCTGGTGCGCCCGGCGCCGGCGGCGCCCGGGCCCGACGCCCGGCTGCCGCCCGACGGGGCGGTCGTCCCCTATCTCGCGACCTCGTGGCAGCGCTCGAGCGACGGCAGCTACACGTTCGAGCTGCGCCGCGGGGTGCACGGCGCGACGGGCGACCTGTTCACGGCGAGCGACGTCAAATGGAGCCTCGACCGGGCGCTCGCGCGGTCGCCGGTGGCGCCCTTCCTGTTCGCGCTCGCTCACATCGACGTCGCCGACCCGGTCACGATCCTCAGCAGCCACCGGGTCCGCATCAACGTCAGCGCGCCGAGCCCGTTCACACTCTCGGTGCTCGCCTCATACGACGCCGGCATCTACGACAGCGCGCTCTACCGCGCGCACGCCGGCGCGCGCGACCCCTGGGCTCAGCAGTGGGGCGCCACCCACTCGGCCAGCTTCGGCGCCTACTGGGTGACCGCATTCGTGCCGCGCCGCGAGCTCGACCTGGAGGCCAACCCCGGATTCTGGCGGCGGCCGTACTACACACGCGTGGTCATCCGTCTGGAGGCCAGCTCGGCGGGGCGCCTCGCCGCCGTGCTGGCCGGCAGCGCCACGCACACCAGCGGGCTCAACTGGTCCGACTTTGCGACCGGCCTCGAGAACGCCGCCGCCGATGGTGTTCGCCTCGCGATCGGGCAAACCGGGCCCGCGGTCGTCGCCTGGCACCTCGACGTCGCGAGCGGCCCGCTCGCAAACCCACTGGTGCGCGAGGCGATCAACCTCGGCATCAACCGCGGCGAGCTGGCGGACCCGATCGATGCCGGCTACGACCGAGCGACGGTGCTGACGATTCCCGCCGCCTTCGGGGCGCGACAGCCGACGAGCTTCGACCCCGTGCAGTCGCGCAGCCTGCTGCGCGCCGCCGGCTACCCCAACGGGATCACGCTCAAGCTCTACACCAACGACGCCGAGCTCGGCGGCGGCGGCAGCAGCCTGCTCAACTCCCTCACCGACGACATGACCCAGATCGGCGTGACCCTGCAGATCACCGAAGTCGACGACACCGACCAGCTGCTGGCGCTCGAGCAGTCCCCCGGAGTGCAGTCGAGCATCGACACCGACACGCCGCTGCTCGGCGGGGCGGGCTTTCTGCTCGAACAGGACGCCAACACGACGCTCGACCCGGTCAGCCGAGCCGCCGAGCAGCACTACGGCAGCGCGTCTTTGCAGGCGCTGCTGGACCAGCTGACCGACAGCCCGGGCGGGTCGCCCACGCAGACGCTGATCAGCCAGGCCGCCGCGGCGATCGACAGCGAGACTCCGACGATCAATCTCGTCGCGATCCCGGTGCAGAACGTGACCCGGGCCGACGTCACCGGCTACGCCGCCTACACCCAGCCGGTGATCTACTACGAGCACCTGCACCCGACCGGCTGAGCGCTTGAGCCTCGCGCGCCTGGCGATCTCCTGTCCCGGCCGATCGGCGATCGGCGCCGCGGTCTCGGCGGCGATCGCCGATCACGGCGGCAACAGCATTCAGTCGGAGGCGTATTCCGTGCGCTGGCAGCTGGAGGATCGTGTGATCATCAACCGCAACGCGACGGTCGTGTTCGCATAGAAGGGGCGTCCGCTGAGGCCGCCGCCGGCACCACCGTCCGGCGCCGGCGCGGGCGGGCGCCGCAAGCGTCAGGGGACGAGCTGACAGACATGGGCACAGACGATCCAGGCGGAAACTCGCAGGTGCAGCCAGACGGCGGCGAGCGACGGGCCGTGGCCGCGCCGGTCACGGCGCTCTCCGACGTCGCCGACTTCCTGCGCCTGCACGCGCCGTTTGACGCGCTGAGCGCCGCCGATGTGGAGCTCGCGGCGGCCTCCGCGGAGATCGAGTTCCATCTCGCCGGGACGACGATCTTCGCCGAGGGAGCACAGCCGGTGGCGCACGTCCGCGTGGTGCGCAACGGAGCCGTCGAGATCATCCATTCGGGTGCGGTGCTCGACCTGCTCGGCGTCGGCGAGCTGTTCGGACACGGCTCGATGCTGTCCGGCCTGCCAGCGGGATTCACCGCCCGGGCCCACGAGGACACGCTCTGCTACCGCATCGGCGCCGACGTCGCGCTGCGCGTGCTCGCACGACCCGAGAGCGTCGGCTTCGTCGCCCGCTCGCTCTTGACCTCCCGCGGCGACGCCGTGGGCGAGCCCTTTCCGCCGAGGGGGCCGGCGAGCGGCGGCGGTCGCGATCCGGCGCATCAGCCGGTCGGCTCGCTGATCCGCGCGCTGCCGGTCGTCGTCGGGCCGGACACCACGATCCGCGAGGCCGCGCGGCTGATGAACGCCGCCGGAGCGACCGCGGTCTGCGTGAAGCTCGCAGGCTCGCTGGGGATCATGACCGACCGCGACCTGCGCTCACGCGTCGTCGCGGCGGGCGTGTCGGGCGAGGAGCCGGTCAGCGCGGTGATGACCGCGCCGGCCTACACGGTGGCGCCCGACCGCCTCGGCGGCGGCGTGCTGCTCGAGATGCTCGACCGCGGGATTCGCCATCTCCCCGTGATCTCCGCCCGCGGCGAGCTGATCGGCGTCGTCGCGGACCTCGACCTGATCGCCGTCGAGACGCGCAGCTCGTTCTACGTCCGACGCAAGATCGACGCAGCCACGAGCGTCGATGAGCTCGCGGTGGTCTCGACCCAGCTGACGGAGATGGTGCTCGCGCTGCACGAGACGCGTCTCGCGGCGCCGAGCATCTCGGCGATCTACTCGGTGGTGCTCGACGCGCTCACGCGCCGCGTGGTGGAGCTGACGGTCGCCGAGGTCGGGGAGTCCGAGGCCCCGTTCGCGTGGCTGGCGCTCGGCAGCCAGGCACGGCGCGAGGTGGTGCCCAGCTCAGACATCGACAGCGCGATCGTGTGGTACGGCGACGGCGACGAGCACACGATCCGCCCGCACCTGCACGAGCTCGGCAAGCGCGTCGTGGCCGGTATGGCCGCGTGCGGTCTGCACGCGGACCAGTACGGTGCGGCAGCCTCGGATCTGCTGTTCGTCCGCTCGGAGGAGTCCTGGCGGCGCGTGGCTCGCAGCTGGCTCGAGGACCCCAGCCAGGAGAAGGCGCTGATCCTGACCTCGGTGCTGGTGGACAGCCGGCCGGTGTGGGGCATCCACGCGGGAACGCCGGTTGCCGAGGAGTTCTGCCTGGCCCCCAACCATCCGGCGCTGCTGCGCCTGCTGGCGCGCTTCGCGCTCTCCTACCGCCCGCCGACAGGGTTCCTGCGCGGCCTGGTCGTGGAGCACAGCGGCGAGCGGCGCGGCCAGCTGGACCTCAAGCACGGCGGCGTGGTCCCGATCGTCGATCTGGCGCGCTGGGCCGCGATGTCGGCGGGCGTCACCTGCACCTCGACCGCCGAGCGCCTGCGCGTCGCCGGCGCGGCCGGGACGCTGCCCGCGAGCGACGCGCACACGCTGCTCGAGGCCCACGAGCTGATCGTCGGCCTGCGCGTCGATCACCAGATCGAGCAATTGCGAGCCGGCGAGACCCCGGACGACTACATCGACCCTGCGGAGCTGAGCCCGCTAACCCGCAGCTACCTGCGAGAGGCTTTCCGCGCCGTCGCCGCCGTGCAGAAGCGGGTCGCCGCCGAGCTGCAGGCGCCGGTCTGGTGAGGGCCTGGAAGGGACGGCCGGCTCGTGGCGAAGGAGCGCGCGCCTACCTCGCCTCACGGCCGCCGCCGGCGCGGACGCCGTGGCGCGAAGCCGGCTACTGCGTCGTCGATCTCGAGCTGAGCAGGCTCGACCGCCGCGAGGGCGAGATCATCTCGTTCGGCGCGCTGCCGATCGACGACGGGCGCGTGCGCCTGGATGGCGTCACGGTCGGGCTCGTGCGTCCGACGCGACCGCTCGCCGAGTCGGCGATCCGCGTGCACGGCCTGCGCGCCGTCGACCTCGCGCACGCCCCGGTGCCGGCGCAGGCGCTGGATCCGTTGCTGCGCGCGATGGCGGGCCGTGTGCTGGTCGCCCACCACGCGCCGGTCGAACGCGCGTTCCTCGGCGACGCGCTGCGGCGCCTGCGCGTTCGCCTGCGCGGTCCGGTGCTCGACACCGCAATGCTGGCGAGAGTGTGGCTGGCCGAGCGCGACGGCGAGCTGCCCGGGCGCCTTGACCTCAGTGCGCTGGCGCGCGCGTGCGGCCTGCCGGTGCACTCGCCGCACACGGCGATCGGCGACGCGCTCACGACGGCTCAGCTGTTCATCGTCGCCGCCTCCCAGCTGGACGCCCGGGCACCGGAGACGGTCGGCCGCCTCGCCCGCGGCCAGGCCNNGCCCCGCCACGGCGAGCGCGAGGCACAGCGGGGATGAGCGAGGTTCGCGCCCCGCACCCCGCGCCCCCGCGCCCGGTGCCCGGTGCCCGGCGTGGGCGCCCGGCGCCCCCGCACTCCGCGCCCTC
>PMKB01000013.1 GCA_003157595.1 Solirubrobacterales bacterium | reverse complement strand
GCGCTGCGCGAGGCCCACGAGGAGATCGGCCTCGATCCCGCCACGGTCACGCTGCTCGGCGCCCTCTCGCCGACCCCGACCGTCGTCACAGACATCGCGATCTACCCGATCGTCGGACTGATCCCGTCGCCGACCGAACCCTGGAAAGTCGCGGCCGATGAGGTCGAATCGGTCATCGAGGCTTCGCTGGCAGCGCTGTCGGCCACGCATCGCCTGCAGACGTTCACTCGCGCGAACGGGCAGAGCTTCACAACCGACGTCTACACCCTCGGTAACGACACGATCTGGGGAGCGACGGGTCGAATCGTCAACGACCTGTTGGCGCGTCTGGCGGAACCCCTCGGCAAGCCTGCCTAGCGGCCCCACCGGCGTGCGGCGGGTCTAGGGCCCCTTCGCGATCGGCACGTCCACGAGGCTGCCCCACTCGGTCCACGATCCGTCGTAGTNNGGTCCAGGAACCGTCGTAGTTGCGGACGTTCGGGTAGTTGAGCAGCTCGTGCAGCACGAACCAGGTGTGGGCCGAGCGCTCGCCGATGCGGCAGTAGGCGATGATCGGCTCGCCGCCGAGTACGCCCTTGGCGCCGTAGAGCTCCTCGAGCGCCTCGCGCGACTTGAACGTGCCGTCCTCCTGCACCGCCGAAGCCCACGGCACCGAGGCCGCACCGGGGATGTGCCCGGAGCGCTGGGCCCCCTCCTGCTCGTAGCCGGGCGGCGAGATCAGCTCTCCGGAATACTCGGCCGGGGAGCGCACGTCGACAAGCTTGGCCGATCCGTCGATCGCTGTGAGGACCTCATCGCGACGCGCGCGGATCGTTGGATCGCCGGGCCCTGCGACGAACGACGCCGCCGGGTGGCTCGGCAGCTCGGCGGTGGCCGGACGCCCCTCGGCGATCCACTTCTCCCGCGGGCCGTTGAGCAGCAGCACCCGCTGATGCCCGTAGTACTTCAGGTACCAGTAGGTGTAGGCGGCAAACCAGTTGTTGCGATCGCCGTAGAGCACGATCGTGTGGTCGCCGGAGATGCCGTGGGCACCCAGCAGCGCGGCGAAATCCTTCGGCCCGAGGAAGTCCCGCCTCAGCTGGTCCTGCAAGTCGAGCTTCCAGTCGAAGCCGACCGCGCCCGGGATGTGTGCCTCGGCGTAGAGCGCCGGATTCTCATCCACCTCGACGATCCGGATCGAGTCGTCATCGAGATGCTCCTGGACCCATTCGGTCTCGACAAGGACCGTGTTCGCGTATTCAGACACCCGCATCCCTCCCCGAATTTCAAGGGTTAGCCTGCTCCGGGGCCAGTCTAACGCGCGCCGTCGCCCGCCAAGAGCTCCGCCAGCGCGGCGCTCGCCTGCGCGCTCCAGCGGTCCTCCTCGCGCGGGTCGGCGTCCAGCACGCGCAGCGGAATCGCGTTGAACGCGGCCCGTGCGCTGATCATCTCGCGGCCCGCGGCCAGCGTCTGTGAGGTGACGCTGCCGGCGGCCTCGTAGAGCAGCCCCCGCACCGTCGTGTCAATCGTCTGGCTCAGGAAGAACTGGAGTCGCGAGCCATGCAGGTCGCGCACAGCCTCGGGGTCGCCGCAGGCGTTCCCCAGCAGCCAGCAGGCGATCGTCACGCTCTCGAGCGCATAGCGGAGCGTCGCGACCCGATCGGGAGTGCCGATCCAGCACTCCGCGCCGACGTCTTCGATCGCAGCGCGCCCTGCTTCCTCGCGGGTCGTGATCCGCACGGCGTGCCCCTGCGCGACCAGGCCGGCGGCGAGCGCGCGGCCACGCGCTCCACCAGCGATGATCAGCACGCGAGCCACGGCGCCGACACTAGACGATGGCATCACGAATCGAGCGCTCGGCGCGTTCAAACACTGTGACCCACAGCCTCCCGCCCTTCCAGGATCTGCTCGAGCGCCACAGCGAGGACGTCTGGCGCACCCTGCGCGCGATGGTCGGCGTCCACGCTGCCGAGGACTGCTTCCAGGAAACGTTCCTCGCCGCGCTGCGCGCCTATCCCCGGCTGCGAGCGGACTCGGCACCACGTGCCTGGCTGCTGACGATCGCCCACAACAAGGCGATCGACCACCTGCGTCGAACGGCGCGCGAGCACACGCAGGCGATCGAGATGGCCGGTGAGGACCCGCCCACACCCGACGGCGCGGTCTGGAGTGCGGTCGCCGGACTGGCGCCCCGCCAACGCGCCGCAGTCGCGCTGCGCTACATCGGCGATCTCTCCCACCGCGAGATCGCGGCGGCGATCGGCTGCTCGGAGGAGGCGTCACGACGATCGCTGCACGACGGCCTCGAAGCACTCAGGAGACAGCTATGAACGATCCGCTCGCCCACGCCCTGCGCGCTCCTGCACCCGAGGCGCACGCGGCCGCACGCCGCTTTGCCGACCGCGCCGCCGCCGAGCACGAGGCCGACCTCGCCTACACGACGGTCTCCAGTCCGCTGGGCGAGCTGCTGCTCGTCGCCAGCCCGCACGGCCTGGCGCAGTTGCACTACCTCGACGAGCCGCTCGAGCTCGCGCTGGAGCCGCTGGCCCGCAGGCGCTCGCCGCGAATCGTCGAGTCGGCTGCCGCGCTTGACCCCTGGCGCCGCGAGCTCGACGAGTACTTCTCAGGCGCCCGGCGAAGCTTCGAAGCGCAACTCGACTGGGAGGCGATGCGGCCGTTCCAGAGCGCCGTGCTGCGCGCCACCGTCGCGATTCCCTACGGCGCGACCTCCACCTACACCGGCGTGGCAACCGCCGCCGGCAACCCGCGGGCGCAGCGCGCCGCGGGCAACGCGCTCGGCGCCAACCCGCTGGCGATCATCATCCCCTGCCACCGCGTGCTGCGCAGCTCAGGCGGGTTCGGCGGCTACACCGGCGGGCTGCACCGCAAGCAATACCTGCTCGAGCTGGAGGAGCTCAGCCGGCCATGAGCCGCGCGATCGCCAGCGCGTCGTCTCCGCCGGCGGCGCGAAGGCCGGCGATCGCCCCCTCGCGGTCGGGCGCGCTTGCTCGCTGGGAGAGCTTCCAGGCACCGGTGATCTGCTCGACGATCAGCTCGAAGCCGACGATGCCGGCGGCCTGCGCCGCGCGATAGGGAGCCGGCTGGTCGGCGAGCTGCCAGGGCGCCTCGCGCGCGGATTCGAGCTGGCCCACGAGGCGCTCGAGCATGGCCTCCACCTCTGCCGGATCGTCGAGCACACGCGGACGCCCGCGTACCTGCACCGCCATGTAGTTCCAGGTCGGGACGTTGGGGGCGCTCTCATACCAGGACGGCGAGATGTAGTGGTGGGGGCCCTGGAAGAGCGCCAGCAGAGGCGTGTCGGCGGTCCACGAGCGCCACTGGTCGTTGGCGCGCGCGAGATGCCCGAAGATCACCGGCTGCTGCGCCGTCCCTTCGATCACGAACGGGATCCAGCTGGCGGCGGGGGCGCCGTCGCCGCCGGTGCTGATGATCGTTGCGAACGCGTGCGCGCGCATCGCTTCAAACAGTGCCCCCGCGTCGCGCTGGTGGTAGTGCCCGGGGACGAACACCGCTAGTGGGCCCGCTCGGAAGCTCGACGGCAAGGCGAGAGGTGGCTGGCGTCGGTTGGCCGGGACGCACGAAGCCGGCAAGGCTGGTCGCCTCGCCGCGACCACCGCCTGTCCCCCGTCATCGGGGAATGACGCCACCGGACGGCTTCCAGACGCCGCTGCGACCGGGGGAGCGCTCCGAGACGGCCCACCACTTACTACGGCGCGGCCGACGCCGCCACGGGCTCCAGCACCGGCGTGTCGCGCAGATACCACTCCGCGTCGAGCGCCGCCTGACAGCCGGAGCCTGCCGCGGTCACGGCCTGGCGGTAGGTGTGGTCGACGAGGTCGCCGGCCGCGAAGACCCCGGGCCGGTTGGTCCGCGTCGAGCGGCCCTCGACGAGCACGTAGCCGTTCTCATCCACCTCGATCGCACCGCGCACGAGCTCCGACTGCGGCACGTGTCCGATCGCGACGAACGCCCCCGACAGCGGCAGGACGCGGCTCTCGCCGGTCTGCGCGTTGCGCAACCGCGCCTCCCCCAGCGCGCCGCTCTCGCCGGCCAGCAACTCCTCGACGACGTACGGCGTCAGGAACTCGATGTTGGCGACGGACCGCGCGCGCTCGAGCATGATGCGCGACGCCCGAAATTCGTCGCGACGGTGCACGATCGTGACCCTGGAGGAGAACTTGGCGAGGAACATCGCCTCCTCCATCGCGGAGTCGCCGCCGCCGACGATTACGGCCTCACGGTCCTTGAAGAACGCGGCGTCGCACGTCGCGCAGTAGCTGACGCCGCGACCCGCCAGCTCCACCTCGCCCGGCACGTCGAGCTTGCGGTGCTGGGCGCCCATCGCGAGGATCACGGCGCGGGCGGCGTGGGCGTCCTCGTCGACCCAGACGCGGTGCAGCGCGCCCGGCTCATCGGCCAACTCGACGCGCGTCGCCTCGTCGGTGATGAAGCGAGCGCCGAAGCGCTCGGCCTGCTCGCGCATCCAAGTCATCAGCTCCGGGCCCATGACGCCCTGGGGAAAGCCGGGGAAGTTCTCGACGTCGGTCGTCTGCTGCAACAGGCCACCCCACGCGAAACCCTCGATCACGAGCGGTGCGAGCTCGGCGCGAGCCGCGTAGAGCGCCGCCGTGTAGCCGGCGGGCCCACTCCCGATGATGATCACGTTCTCGCTGTCAGGGGCTCCCATTTGCGTCCTCCAGACCCTAGAACTGCCGTTACTTTACTTTGTATAGTAGCACTCGGACGGTGGTCCCGCAACAGCCCCGCCGCCGGCGGTCAGGCCCCGATCGGCTCGAGGCACTGCTGGTGTGGCTTGGTGAAACGAACCGTCGACGCCGGCGAGCTGGCGAGCTTCGCGGCGGGCGCGTCGGTCGCAGCACCAGGTCGCCGCCGCAGTTCGGGCAGTGCCCGCCGAAGCGCGTCTCGGCGCACTGCGCGCAAAAGGTGCACTCGAAGGTGCAGATGCGGGCGTCTGGTGAGCCGTTCGGCAGATCGCGGTCACAGCATTCGCAGTTCGGGAGAAGCTCGAGCATCGGATCCTCGATTCGTCGCGTCGGGGTGCGCACGAGTGTAGTGACAGCGCCCGGCGCCGCTCACGCGTGAGCGGTGCCGATCGCGTCGAGCTGGGTGCCGCCGGCAGCCCACCCGGCGACGCGGCGGCGCAGCTGGACGTAGGCGATCGCGCCGGGCACCGTCGGCAGCCAGAAGGCGAACGCGCGGTAGACGAGCACCGCGACGACCGCGATCGGGGCGCTCACGCCGAACGCGATGAACGCGCCGATCATCCCGCCGTCGACCCCGCCGATCCCGCCGGGCAAGGGCAGCACGTTCGCGAACATGCCGACGAAGTAGGCCATTACCACCACGCTGAGCGCCGGCGAGGCGCCGAACGCCTTGAACGACGCCCACAGCGTCGCGATGTCGAAGGCCCACCAGGCGATCGCGCCGAGCGCCAGCGGGTCGCGGGAGCGCACGACGCCCAGCGCCCCGCGCACGCCGCTCGCCGCGAGCGCCGGCAGGGTGACGATCCGGGCGAGCAGCCGCGTGCCACGCCGGTGCGCGCCGCGGCGCGCCTGCCAGGCCGCCAGACGCCCCTCGACGTCACCGGGAATCAGCGTCAACGCGAGGAACAGCGCGATCACGCTGCCGCCGAAGATCGCCGGCACGATCGTGATCGCGAAACTGCCGCCGCCGGGCAGCACGCCGGTTCTCAAACCGATCCCGAAGATCACAAGCGCCATCATGTAGACGCCGTAGAGCATCGTGATGAAGGTGACCATCTGTGCCGCCACCGTGCGGCGATCGAGGCCGGCGCGCCGCAGCGCCCAGACAGTCAGGGCGATGCCGCCGCTGCCCGCCGCGGCGAACAGGCGCGTCGCGGCGAGTCCCGCCATCGTGATCTCATAGCTCGCGCGCCAGTCGATCTGCGAGCGCTGGGAGCGCACGAAGACGGTGCGAAAGAGCGCCACGTAGCCGGCGAACGACAGCACCTCGAAGCCCGCCGCGACGGCCAGCCACCCCGGTGCGCCCTGGTCGAGGCGATCCCAGGTCTTGCCCAGACCGGCGAGCTTCGGCAGGACGAAGTAGAGGAAGGCGAGGATCGAGATGACGAACAGGCAGAGCGCAATGGCGCGCCGCCGCGTCAAGATGACGCGAGGCATCCCCTCCCCCGGCGGCAGCGTGCCGATCTGCGTGTGCTCGACGCCGCGCAGGCGAGGCGGTGGCGTCTCCTCCTCCATCACGCCGCCCGCGGCTCGTTCGCAAAGCGCCCGACTCGCTCGATCGCCGCGCCGATCGACCGCACCGGCTTGCCGGCTATCCGCTCGAGTCGGCGGACGCCCAGCGTCAGCGCGAGCCCGCCCAGCAGATCCACCACGTAGTGCTCGCCCAGATAGACGAGCGAGAAGCCGAGCACCGCCGCGTAGGTGCCGCCGACGGCGCCGGCGAGCGGACCACTCTCGGCGAGCAGCAGCGCGGCCATTGCGGATGTGGCGAAGTGCAGTGAGGGCATCGCGGCCAGCGGGTTCCCACCGAGCACACTGTAGAGCGGCGCCCACCCGTTGCGCCAGAAGCTCTCTCCGTATTCGACCATCAGCCGCCGCACCGGCGCACGCCCGTCGGCGGCGAGACCCTTCTGGGCGGCATACCAGGGCGGCGCCGTCGGCGCCAGCCAGTAGGAGACGACGCCGAGGTCGAAGACCGCGTAGGTGAGCACGGCGGCACGCGGGAACCGCTCACGATCCCAGATCGCCAGGTAGGCGAGCGTCGCGTGGGGCGTGGCGAACCAGACCCAGTGCGTCCAGACGAGCAGCTTCTCGTAGCCGCGGAAGTAGCCGTCGGGATGCAGCGCTCGCTGCAGCCGCGCGGTCGGCAGCTCGCCGAACCCCAGCAGCCGGTCCAGCGCCACCGGATAGTCGATGTGCACCCGCTGCTGCAGCGCCGCCGCGTCGTCGTTGGGCATCTTGTAGGCGGCGAGATAGACGTACATCTGAAGCATGCAGACGATCGCGACACGCGTACGCGAGCGCGGCCACAGGATCGCGGCAGACGCCGGGGCCAGCGCCGCGCCGGCGAGCACCGGTGCGGGCCGCAGCCGCAGCCGCCGGCGCATCACCGGCAGTGCGACGGCACCGATCAGCACCGCCGCGGCGACGGCGCGAACCGCTTGCTGGGATGAGGTACGTGAGCGGCTCAGGCTGCCCGCGCGAGCGCGTACTCCCGCGCCTCCTCGACAAGCGTCGCAATCACCTGGCTCGTCGCGTCGGCCTCGGGGTGCCATTGCACACCGACCGCGAAGCGCTTCTCGGGCACCTCGATCGCCTCGGGTACCTCGTCGAGGTCGGACCAGCCGCTGACGCGCAGGTCCTCGCCGAGCTCGCCGATTCCCTGGTGATGGTGCGAGAGCGTGCCGGCGTGCTCATCACCGACCGCCTTCGCCGCCTGCGAGCCGGCCGCCAGGTGCACCGGGTGGTCGGCCCCGTCGAAGCTTCCGGGCACGCGGCAGTGGTCGGTGTGACCGAGCGCCGCCGGCAGATCCTGAATCAGCGTGCCCCCCTGGGCGACGTTCATCACCTGCATGCCGCGGCACACGCCGAGGAACGGGATGTCGCGCTCGATCGCGCGACGCGCCAGCGCCAGTTCGAAGTCGTCGCGCTCGGGCACCGTATTCACCGTCTGGGGAGCGCGCTGCTCGCCGTAGAACTGCGGATCGACGTCGGCGCCACCGGCCAGCAGCAGGCCGTCGATCAGATCGAGCGCGATGTCCGGCTCGGCCACGAGGCGTGAATCCGGCGGCAGCAGCAGCGCCACGCCGCCGGCGCGCTGGATGGCGTCGACATAGTTGCGCGGCAGCAGCACGGCCGGCTGGTCCCAGACGCCCCAGCGGGCCTGCTCCAAGGCGGTGCAGATACCGATCAGCGGCGCGCGCATGGATAAACCGTATCGTCCGGCGCGGCGCGGCACATAACGGTTGCGCGGGGCGCTTGCGGCGCCGGCGGGACCCCGCACGCGCAAGGGAGGCGCATCGCGCCGCGCGCGATTGCCGCGAGCGTGAATACAATCTCGCCGCGTTGCGCCGATCGCTTGCCCCCAAACGCTCCCAGCTACGCAACGTGACGCTGCTGTGCGCCCTGGCGCTGGTGGCGGCAGCGGTCTTCGCTCCGGACGCGTTCGCCAACTTGATCACCCCCGCGTCGGGCGGCTCGCCGAACGCCAACCAGATCGCCAACCTCTACGACATCACGCTCTACGTCGCGATCGTGGTGTTCGTCGGCGTCGAGGGCACGCTGCTCTACACGCTCCTGCGCTTTCGCAAGCGCAAGGGTCGGGTCGCCGTCCAGATCCACGGCAACACGCGCCTTGAGATCGGCTGGACGGTCGGCGCGGCCGTCGTGCTGATCGCGCTCGCCGTGATCACCTTCGCCGAGCTGCACTCGATTCGCACCCCGCCGGTGTCCAGTCCGGGCGGCCTGAGCGTGAGCGACGGCGCGGAGCTGACGAGCAGCGACGCGATCACCCCCCCCAAGGGCAGCCCCTACATGACGATCCAGGTCAACGCCCGGCAGTTCGTCTGGCAGTTCGTCTATCTCGGCTTCGGCAAGCAGGTCGACCAGCTCGACGACCCCTACACCTACTACCACCTCTACGTGCCGACGAACACGACCGTCGTGCTCAAGGTGGTCTCACAGGACGTAGTGCACTCCTGGTGGATCCCCGACCTCGGCGGCAAGGTCCAGGCGGTCCCCGGCTACGCCAACTGGACCTACTTCAAGATCGCCAAGCCCGGCAACTACTTCGGCCAGTGCGCATTCCTCTGCGGCGAGGGCCACGCAACGATGCGCGCCGAGGTCACGGCGCTACCGCCGCAGCAGTGGCTCGCCAAGCTGCACGCCCTGGAAGCGGGGCTCAAGGTGGGCAAGGCGGGCGGCGCGGCAGGCCGCGCCGCGCTCAATCAGCGAACCGGCTCCGGGGCGGTCGAGAACCCGTGAGAATCTGACCCCGCCGATGGCCACCACGACCCTCACCCCCGTCCCCCAGATCGTCGTCGACCACGTCGAGCGAGAGCCGCACGGCCTGATGGGCTGGCTGACGACGACCGACCACAAGCGGATCGG
>PMKB01000155.1:2374-4227 GCA_003157595.1 Solirubrobacterales bacterium | reverse complement strand
GAGCGCGTGCGCGAGCTCATGCAGTAGCGCCGCGACCTGCCCGTTCGGCTCGAGCGATTCCTCGACGGCGATCGTCTGCTCGCGGTGTGAACAGACGCCTTCGGGGCCGTTGAGCGCCTCGATCGTGACGCTGTAGCCGAGCGAGGTCGCGAACCGCTCGAGCGGCGCGTGCAGGTGCGCTAGCTCGTCGCCTTGCAGTCGCGCGATCGGCGGGTCGAGCGTTACGGGGTTCGCTGGTGGAGGTAGCGGGCTGACCTGTGAGACGTCAAAGACCGATCCGAGCTTGAACAGCGTCCGCGGCTTCTCCCCCGGGTCGCCGCCGGCGTCGCGCCACGCCTGGAGTTGCTTGCGGCTCGGCGCGAGCGGCATCCAGATCTTGATCGCGGTCTCCCCCTTGCGAACGGCGTAGCCGAGCTCGAGCCAGGCACGGAAGCCGGCGACGCGAGTCGCGTCGGGGGCCTGCATCGCGATTAGGAGTTGATTACGCAGGCTGTAATGGTGGAAGTGGCGGCGCGTGGATAGCCAGCGCTGCCAGCCCGTGCTGCTGCGTAGCTCTTCGACTGCGCGGTTGGCGAGCTCGCGTTGCACTGCGCGGCGCGCGTCGCGCTCCTCGTCGGTGAGTGTTCTGCGGCTGGTCATGGCGTTGCTCCTTCGGCTCGGTCGGCCCGCCCGGTGCGGGCCGTCTGCCGTCCGCCCGCATGCCCCGCAGGGGCATGCCAGCGTTGGGCGGTCGGCGGCCCGCACCGGGGTCTGCGGCTCGCGCGCTGGCCCGGCCGCCCGAGGGGCGGCCGGGCCTCGGCGCGTCAGGTGCCGCTACTCGTCGATGTCGAGCGCGACGTCGTCGTCGCTGTCGGCGTACTCCTCGCCCGGCTCAGCGTGGGTGCCTGGGGTGCTCGTCGACGCCGTGTCGGTTTGCTCGTAGGCGCGGTGGGTGCGGGCGATTGCCCGCTCGAGCTTCGCCAGTGACACCGGCACGTGCGGTCCGGCGAGCTTTGCGAGCGCCTTCGCGGCCTGGTCCTTGCGCGACGGCCACCGCGTCGGCGCGATTCGCTTGCTCGCGGGAGCACGAGTCGTGAGGCGTACTGGTCGGCGGCGAGCACGACGAGCGCGCGGCCGTACAGCTCGCCGGCGTTGCGCGCACCGTCGAGGAACCGCCACAGCCACACGAGTGGTGCCTGCGGGTCGCTGTCATAGTCGATCCGCAGGCGTCCGCGGCTGCCGTCCTTGCGGGTCTTCGTGACGTCGGCGCGCAGCTCGCCGAGGACGAGTCGGATGCCGCCGGCGGCGATCCGCTCAACCCGCTCGCTTGCGTGGCCGTAGGCGCCGTCTTTGTCGGCGCCGAGTAGCGCGTAGACGAAGAACCGCGCGACGTTGATGTCGCTCGCGTCGACGCATGCGAGATCGTTGAGCAGGCTTGCGCCGAGGTCGAGGTTGACGCCGTGTGCCTGGTCTGCAAGCTCGCGCAGCTGCGCGTCGCGCTCCCGCCGGGCGAGCGTCGCCGGGTCGGTGACGCTGGCGGCGCCGCGCGTCTGCTTCTTCTCCGTCGCGACCGCGGCGGCTTTGACCTGTAGCGCTTCGACTGTCTGGGTGATCGCGGTCTTGGCGAGCTCGCGGTAGAGGTCGCGGTCGACGATGATCGGGGCGCGGCCCTCGAGCTCGATCAGCACGCCGGCGGCGCGCGCCTGGTCGATCTGCGCTTCGCTGAACTGGACGCGTGGCGGCCCGTAGGCGTAGCGGTCGAGCTGGCGGTGCAGCTGCTCGGCCTCCGCGTACTTTGCTGCGGCTTGCTTGCCGAGGCGGAGCTGTCCGATCTCGTGATCGCCGAGCGTGTTCAGGTAGGCGGCGAACACGCC
>PMKB01000155.1:0-2334 GCA_003157595.1 Solirubrobacterales bacterium | reverse complement strand
CCGAGCAGCAGCTGGCCGCTGCCGAGCATTTGCTGCGCGCGCTCGGGCAGCCCGAGGATCTTCACGCGTGCGGTCACGCGCTGGCGCGTCCAGCCGAGCGCCTGCGCCGCGCCGTCCTCGCTGAGACCGCGCTGGAGCATCGCGTGAACCGCTTTGGCCTCCTCGTAGGGGTTGAGCTGCTTGCGCGCGATGTTCTCGACCGCGCGGTCGGCGTCCTCGCTGTCGACGTCACGGATCACGCCCGGCAGCTCGCTGAGACCGAGCTCGCGCGCCGCGGCGACGCGGTGGAATCCGGCGACCAGCTCGTAGCCGTCCGCGTTGCTGCGCACGACAACAGGCACGAGCACGCCTTGCAGCCTGATCGACCCGGCGAGCGCGCTGACGTGCGCAGGGTCGAGCTCACGCACGTTGTCGGGAACATGGATCTGCTCGAGCGGCACGGTCAGTGCCTGGGCGGACTGTGTGGCGGTAGTCATCTTTTCTCCTTGGGATACAGGGGCCGCCGGGTGCGGCCCCGCTCCCCCGCCCTGCGCACCCGCAGGGTGCGAAAATGGGGCGAGGGGCGGGAGCCGCAGACGGCCCGTCGACCGCGCCGCTCCGCGCCCCGTGGTGGCTCGCCTCCACCGCTCAGGAGGCGAGCTCGCGCAGGTAGCTGGCGAGGACGTTCGTTGCCATCGGGACGTCGTCGAGCAGGCCGGCCTGCTCGAGGTAGTCGTCGAGCAGCGCGTTGAGCGCCGCGTAGCCGTCCTCCTCGAGACCACGCTCGACGAGGTAGGCGCGACCGCTGTCGCTGGGGTTATCGGTGATCCGCACGACGCCGTTGACGCGCTGCCCGTAGAGCACGCGCTCACCGGAGCTGATGCGGTAGCGGCCGAGCTCGACACGCTCGCCGACGCTGGGATTGATCGTGACGCTCATGGCTTCCTCCTTCGACTGGTGTGGGGGCATGCCCGTCACCACGGCGAAGGCGAAGGTGCGCTGTCCAGCCGATGAACGAGTGACTGCCCTACCCGCCCGCAGGGCGGGGTTCTCATCGGCTTGACAGCGCTGCGCGAGCCGCAGCCACAGTGAACGGGCTGCCCCCTGCCAGCCGGAGTTGTGCCCTGGCGTGACCGCGTTCCCGGGTTGCCGATGCGCGCTGAGGCTGCCGCGCGGCGCGACCGCAGCGACCTGCTACCGCCGCGGTCTCAGCGGTCTCGCCTACGCCACCGATGCCGTTTGGACGACGCGTGATCGCGTCGTGGGCTACGTCCATTCGCAGCTCGATCCGTAGCCGCTGATCTCGTGGTCGCGGACTGCGGCGCTGGCGCCGGTGCCACGGCTGAGCGCGTCGCGGATGTCGCATCGTTCGCGGCGCTGCTCGCCACGGCCGCTCGGAGTGGCGGCGCGCAGCCGTTGGATTTCGCGTGAGGCGTCGGCGCGCGTCTTGGGCGGCGTGAATGTTTGGCCGGTGCGGATCGTGAGCGTCCGCAGGTAGGAGAGCTGTTTCGCTGTGGGTTTCACCTGGGCTCCTGTCGGTTGCGGGTGGGCATGCCCGGCCATTTGCACACCCTTGGGTGTGCTTGGCTTCAGGGCGGGCCCTTCCCGCAGCGCGGCAGGCCATGGTGCACGTGACCAGGATTCTCTACACTTCGCTACATGAGTAGCGAGGCTGTTCGGATTGAGTCGGAGACGCTGCGCGCGCTGCGTGAGCGCAGCGCGCAGAGCGGCGAGCCGATTGTGCGCCTGGCGCAGCGCTACATCAGCGAAGGGATGCGCCTGGACCGCCATCCCGGGATCTTCTTTCGCGATGGGGCAGCGGGCCGGCGTGTGGTCGTGATCGGTGGGCCCGACGTGTGGGAGGTGATCGCCGCCGCGCGCAGCGCACCCGAGCGCGGCGAGCAGCTGGTTAGCGCGCTGGCCGAGCGGACCGGCTCGCCGGTCGAGAAGATCCGCGCCGCGATCCGCTACTACGGGGAGTTCCCGGAGGAGGTCGACCGCTTCATCGCGGCGAACGAGCAGGAGGCTGCGCAGCTCGAGCGGGTGCTCGAGAACGAGCAGCGCCTGCTCGGATGAAGCTGCTGCTCGACGAGATGTACGCGCCGAGTGTTGCCGAGCAGCTGCGGGCGCGCGGTCACGATGTCGCCTCGGTCCACGACCATCAATATCGCGCGTTGGAGGGAGTGCCTGATGAGGAGGTCTGGGCGACAGCGATCGCCGACGATCGCGCGCTCCTGTCTGAGAACGTGCGCGACTTCCGTCGCATCGAGGCGGCCGCTCTCGCTCGCGGCGAACCGGCCGCCCGGCTGATCTTGACGACCGATCGCCAGTTCCCGCGCGGCGATCCCGCGACGA
>PMKB01000267.1 GCA_003157595.1 Solirubrobacterales bacterium | reverse complement strand
GTCGCAGATGTAGACGCCCGGCCCGGCGATCAGCTTCTTGACCTGGCGCTGGGACTTGCCGCAGAAGCTGCAGAGCAGCTGTTCGTTGGAGTCGGTCGGTCGAGCCATGGCGTGCGGTGCTAGTGCTCGCTGATCACGCGGTCGATGATCCCGTACGCGGTTGCTTCCTCAGAGCTCATGAAGTAGTCGCGTTCGGTGTCGGTCTTGACCTCCTCGACCGACTTGCCCGTGTGCAGCGCGATGATCTCGTCGAGGCGACGACGCACGTCGATGATCTCCCGCGCATGGATCTCTATGTCGGTCGCCTGCCCCTGGAAGCTTGAGCTGACCTGGTGGATCAGGATCTTCGCGTTCGGCAGCGCCATCCGCTTGCCCTTTGCGCCGCCGGCCAGAAGCAGCGCACCCATCGACATCGCGATGCCCACGCAGATCGTCTGAACGTCCGGCTTGACGAACTGGATCGTGTCGTAGATCGCGAGCCCCGCATACACCGACCCGCCGGGCGAGTTGATGTAGAGCGAGATGTCCTTGTCGGGATCCTCGCTCTCGAGGTGCAGAAGCTGCGCGACGATCAGGTTGGCGATCTGGTCGTCGATCGGCGTCCCCAGAAAGATGATCCGCTCGTTGAGCAAGCGGCTGTAGATGTCAAACGCGCGCTCGCCCCGAGAGGTCTGCTCGACAACCATCGGGATCAGTGGGCTCATGGTCCTCGCTTTGTTTCGCTTGCCCGGCTCGATTCCTCCCGGCAAGTGCAAAGCAGCACCGCCTCCAAGCCGAGTCTACCAACCGTGCTTGGCCGCTCAGGACGGTAGGAACGCGCTTGCAACGGCGCTCGCGCGCAGCGCGCACCCGCCGCCAGGTCCGAATGGAGCGGCTAGCCGGGGGTCCAGAGCTTCTCGCGCGCCGCCGCCCGCTCCGGCGTGATCGCGACCGCCGCCTGCACGAGGCGTTCGAGCGCCTGGTCGGCGGCCACGTCGGCGCGCAGATCCTCGAGCCGCCCGGCGCGGCGCAACTGCGTGAGCAGCTTCTTCGGGTCGGTGACGCGTCCGCTCTCGTCCGGCTGGACGCTCTGCTCGAGCGCAGCGAGCAATTCGTCGTCGCTCGGCTCGATCGACTCGGCGGCGACGATCGCCGCGATCACGGCCTCGGCGCGCAGCGCGCGCTCGGCACCGGGCCGGGCGTTGGCGATCAGCTCCTCCTCGGTTGCGCCGGCGATCTGCAGATAGGCCTCCCTGCTGATGCCGCGACGGGAGAGCGAGTGGAGACTACGCTCCAGCGCCTCCCTGGCGCGGGCGTCGACCAGCGTGTCTGGCACCGTGATCGAGGCGGCCTCCGCCGCGGCTTCGAGCACGGCGTTGCGAAACTCGGCCTCGACCGCGCGCTCATCCACCTCGAACAACCGGCTGCGCAGATCCTCGCGCAGTTCCTGCACACTGTCGAGACCTGCTGCCTCGAGCGCGAAGTCGTCGTCGAGCTCGGGCAGGACCTTCTCGCGCACCTCGGCCACACTGACCTCGAATACCGCCTCGCGCCCGGCGAGCTGCGCAGCGCCGTAGTCGTCCGGGAAGCGAAGATCGAGCGTACGCTGCTCGCCGCCGCTCGCCCCGATAAGGCCCTCCTCGAACCCGGGAATCAGCCGCCCGGCGGCTAGCTCGACCAGCTGCGCGCGGCCCTCGCCCCCCTCGATCTGCTCGCCGCCGATCGTGCCCGTGTAGTCGATCACCACGAAGTCGCCTGTGGTCGCAGCGCGCTCCACCGTCTCGAGGCGCGCAAGCCGATCGCGGGCCTGCTCGATCTGCTCATCGATCTGCTCCTCGGCGACCACCGGCTCGCGCCGCGGCGCCTCGATGCCGCGCCACTGCGCGAGCGTTGCGACGGGTCGCACGCCGATCTCGAACGAGAAGGTGAACGGCTCGTGCTCCCCGGGCAGCTCGCCGAGGGTGATGTCGGGATCGCCGACGGTGACGATCCCGGACTCGCCGATCGCCGCCGAATACCAGCGCGCAAGGCGCTCGCGCACAGCGTCGTCGACCACGGCCTCGCGGCCCACCCGCCCGATCACGACCGCCGGCGGCACCTTGCCCTTGCGAAAGCCGGGCAGCTTGAGATCGCGGCCGATCCGCGCCGCCGCCGCCTCCGCCGCGCGCGCGACGTCCTCGGGCGCCACCACAACCTCGACGCGCACCCGCGACTGCGGCAGTTCCGTGACGGTGGTCCTGAGGTCGGAGGCCATTGGAGGCGCAACGATACCTTCACGTCGACGCTGGGACGCGCGAGCGCAACTGCGCCGGACCCGGCGCGGCGCGCGTCAGCCATCGACGGATCTCAGCGCGCCTAGGGCACCGTAAGGGAGCCTTTGCGCCCTATCCGGTCCGCAAGACCTCGAAAAGCATGCCTTCGGTGCCCTCAGGGTCGGCGAGAGCGCTCGCGGCGCCGCCGTGGCGCCGCGAGCCCCCCGCCGCGTTCAGGCAGCGCGCCGCCGCGTCAGCAGGGTCGCGGCCGCGGCGGCCAGCGCAAGCGCGGCGGCGACGATCGCGATGATCGCCAGCGTGTTCGAGCCCGAGCCGGTTCTCAGCGCGGTGGCGGTCGCCTGTCCGCTCGGCACGAACCCCGGCAGCGGACCGGCCTCCTTGCCGGCCACATCCTCGATCACGCCGCCGGCCTTGGTGATGTTGACCGTCGGCGCCGGGTAGGTGGCTGACGGCGATCCGATCCAGTAGGCGTTCCTGCCGTTGGAGTAGTACTCGACGGTCTTGAAGGTCAGCGATTTCCCGGCGAGGTTCGAGGGGATCGTGATGTCGAGCGGGAACTGTGTGAAGTAGCCATTCTCCAGACGCCCGATCGTCGAGCGATCGCCGCTCCAGCTGACCTGCGATACGACCTGATCGACTGGTCCGTCGGCCGTCTGGAGTGGCTTCTTCAGGTTCGTGATCGTCTCCTGTGCCGTCCAGCCCGGGACGTTCTCCACGTCGACCTCGGTGAATCCTGGCGGCATCTGCATCACGATCTTGTAGGCGTAGGCACCCGGCTGCTCACCCGGCACGCGCAGGTTCAGCGTGACGAACGCGCCGGCGGGGATCTCGTTTGGATGCAGGCTGATGTGGGCCGCCGCGGCGGCCGGCAATGCGAGCGCGGCGAGCGCCGCGATCAGGCTTGCGAGTCGCTTCACAACTGCTCCCTTCAGGTTTGGTGTGCACGGACTGGGCAAACGCCGTCCTGCGCGGAGGGGCGCGACCGGCGAGCGAACAGGCGATCGGGTCCGGCAGAAGTCGCACGACAGCGGTGAGCGGCCGCAGTGGCAGAGCGGACGCCGGCGGCCCGCGGCGACGCCGGCGCGCGAGGAGCCGGGCGACGGCGCCCTCGCCGGGGTAGCGACCGAGCGCGAGCGCCGCCCAGAGCGCCAGCGCCGGAGCCAGGCACAGCGCAGCGTGAACGAGCGCCGTGATCACCGTACGGGCACCTTCAGGGTGACGCTGTACTCGTCAAAGAGCGACACGCGATCGGTGATCGCGACCTCCCAGGTCCCGGCCGGCGAGAGCACCGCGTCGGTGATCGTCCAATGCCCGGGCCCGCTCACATACGCGGTCTCCGGCAGCGGGCCGATGCCCTTGGACGCCAGCGTCGCGGTCACGGTGAACTGCTTTGTCTGCGTAAACGGCGCGCCCGTGCGGGCATCGATCAGGTACAGGTGCATCGCGTTGACCCCCACCTGCGCCGGCGTGATGTAGGCCTCGAGCTCGGCCGGCCCCAGCCGCACGTTCACCGCGAACGGCCCGCTTGCGGCGTCGATGGGTGGCGCGAAGACGACGAGCCCGGCGGTCACGGCGAACACGCACGCCATGGCTGCGAACTCACCGCGCGTCGAACGCCTCAGCAACACGCCGGTTGCCCCCGGCGTCGAGCCGGCCTCGACAAGCCGCCGAAGCGTCGGGAGCACGCGCTCGCGGTTGATCGCGCCGAGCCCGATCAGCAGCCCCAGCAGACCGGTCTTCAGCAGCACGAGCTCGCCGTAGGTCGTGTGGGTCAGGGCGTTGAGGCTGCGAATGTCGATGTAGGCCTGCACGACGCCGGTGACCGCGAGCACCGCGACCGCCGCGAGCGCGACCGGCGAGAAGCGGCCGAGCACCTCGACGAGCATGGCGGTGCGCTCCCCCGGCGCCACCGCGCGCGTCGCCAGCGGCAGGGCGAAGACGATGCAGGCGATCCCGCCGACCCACACACTCGCCGCGAGGACATGGCCGACGTCGGCCGGGAAGAACGCCCACACGGGCGACTGGATCGACGCGTGCCCGGCCAGCGCGGGCGTGGCCACCGCGTAGGCGCACGCGGCCCCGAGCCAGAGTTTGAACGCCCGCCGGTTTCGCAGGCCCAGCCCGGCCAGCGACAGCGCGAACACGGCCGCCCTCACTCCCCAGACCCAGCCGAAGCGGCTGGACAGGACGTTCGAGACGATCGACCACCTCAGCGACGCCCACAGCGAGAGCCCGGCTGCCTCCGCGCCCTGGAGCGCGATCCCGAGCACGCCGACCAGGACGCCCAGCGCGAGACCGGCCCCGATCAGGCGCCACACCCTGCGCCCGTAGGCTCCGTCCGCCAGCGCCGCCAGCGCCGGCGGCGTCAGCCAGAGCAGGAAGACGAGCCCGCCCACCACGAGCGCGATCGACAGGTAGTCCAGCCCGCGCACCACGCCGAACGCGACGTTCGTCACCGGCCCCGCCCGGTCCTTGCCGATCAGCCCGGCAACCGTCAGCGCCGAGCGCGACGCGTGGCCGATGTTGAACACCAGTCCCCCGTAGACGATGTGGGTGTCTGCCGAGATGACCCGGTAGCGGGCGGTGTAGGTGCCGTCGGGCAGGTGCGCAGGCAGCCCGACCCCCAGCCAGCGTTCGTTGCCGCCGGGATGAGAGATCACGCCGTTGTCGACCTCGGAACCCGTGCCGTTGTAGACGGCGACCGCACCGATGGTGAAGCCGACGGCTTGGTTGAACTCGAAGCTCACCTCCCGTGGAGATGTCCTGACCGTGCTCAGCGACTGCGGCTGCGTGCCGAGCAGCACGGCGTGCGCCGACGCGATCGCGGGGGCGATTGCGACGGCGCAGAACGCGCTCGCAATCGCGACTAGGAAGGTACGTTTGCGGTGGGGCATGTGCTCCTGCCTGTTCGGACCGACGAAGAGGACGAGCGCTCGTCC
>PMKB01000007.1 GCA_003157595.1 Solirubrobacterales bacterium | reverse complement strand
AACTCCGCCACCTCCCCGGCGCGCTCCAGCGGCAACACGACGACGCGCCCGTGGGCGCTCTCGCTGCGAACCGCCCGGGCGAGCGCTCGCTGCGCGGCCGGCGTCGCGTAATAGACGACGCCAGCGACCAGCCGGCTGCGAGCCCACCCGCGCACGATCGTGGCCAGGCGCACGGGCGCCTTGACGGTCAGCTCGACCTCGATCGCCACCGGCAGCCCGGGCCCCCAGCAGACGAGGTCCGGGCGGTGGCGGGCGATCGTCCCGTCGCGCGCCAGCCCAACCTCGGCGCTCGCCAGCGCCCTACCCTCGAGGCGCTCCCAGGCGCGCAGCTCGCGCTCTCCCCCAACCCGCCGGCCGGCTTGCGTCAGCGCCACCGCGACCCGCGCGACCGCCAGCAGGTGCGCGAAACCCGAAGCGCTGACGAGCACGGGGTCAAGCTCCGGGCGGGCCGCGGCCGCCAGCCCGCGACGGGTGAGCGTGTACAGCGCCGGCGCCCCGTGCAGTAGCCGCTGCGAACGCACCGCGCCCTCATCCTCCAGCGCGTGCAGCCGCGCCGCCGTGACTCGCGCGGACAGCCGGCACGCAGCCGAGACTTCGGCGGTCGAACCCGCGCCAATCGTGGCAAGCCAGTCGAGGATCGACGCGGTCGAGCCGTCGTCGGCCACGGCGCGCCCGAGATCGCGGCCGCGGATCGGCTGCAAACGGCGCGCCGTGGCGATCGCCCCATCTCCGGCGACCCGGGCCGCGATCGCGGCTGCGGCGCCCGCCGGCGAGTATGAGTTGCTCATCAGAAGGTCTCCTTTCGGGTTCATGGGTGGTCGATCCGCACGACGGCGCAGCGCCCGGCGCTCACAACGCTGACGGCGGCGCAGCCGCGCCCGAGCGTGCGGATCACGTCCGGGTGAATTGCGAACTCGCGCGATCGGCTGCGCGAGCTGCGGCCAGTCGGGACGGCGTGCGTCAGCTGCTCGGTGTGGCTCCAGGCCGGCCGCGTCCCCGCAATCCGCGCGACCAGATCGGCCGAGTCGGGGACGCTCTGGCGGTGGGTCACGACCGTCTCCACGTTCCCGAGCACCTGTTCGAGCAGCTCGGGCGCCGCGGAGCGCAGGTCGGCCAGCTCCTGGGTTGCGAGCAGCAGGCTGAAGCCGGCGGCGCGCGCCCGTCCGAACAGGCGCGCGACGCCGTCCGGCGCGATCGCCGAGAACTCGTCGATCGCCACGAGCGTCGCAACCGGCGCCGACTGGCAGCTCGCCGCCACGGTCAGCAGGTCGCCGACGATCGCCGCCGCCAGCATCGACGAGAGCAGCGGCAGCCGGTCGGCCTCGAGGCAGAAATAGCTGACGGAGCGCGCCCGCACCGCATCCAGCAGATCGAGCGCCGGAGCCCCGTCACGCGGCGCGAGCCAGCGGCCGAGCTCCGACTCGGCAAGGATCGCGAGCCGGTCGCGCGTGCCGCTCAGACCGCCGCGCTGGCGCGCGTCGAGCGTGTCGAGATAGTCGAACAGCACGCGAGCGTGGACCTCGTCGGGAACGCGGCGCGCCAGCAGCTCCAAGCGGCGCGGATCCATCAACTCCAGCAGCCCGGCCGGCGTCGCCCGCTCCCCGACGGCTTCCAGCGCTCGCACGGCATGGGCGAGGTAGCGCTGCGCCTGGCGCAGGTAGTGCGGCTCGGTGTAGCGCTCGCCGGCGAGCGCCTTGTCGGCGATCTCGCCGGCACTGCCGTGTCCGTAGGGGTTGTAGGTGCTGGGGCCCGCCGGCGTCCACTCGAGAAAGGCGCGCCCGGCGCGCTGCGCGGCGGCGCGCGCGTGCTCGCGCAGCAGCGCGTCCCCCTTGGGATCGACGATCACCGCACCGAGGCCCTGCTCGATCGCCCGCTGGACGATCAGCGTCTCGGTGACGGTCTTGCCCGACCCGGTCGCGCCGAGGATCAACGTGTGGCTCCCGCTCTCGCATCCGAGCGGGATCGCCACGGCTCGCCGGCTCGAGTCGGAGCCGATCACGATCGCGCCGGCGACGGCCCGCGGCCACGGTCCGCGCCGCCAGGCAACCAGCGACCCGATCGCGCAGCCGCAGGCGGGCCAGCCCGCGAACGGCGCCACCAGCAGCGCCAAGCCCAGTCCGGCCGTCCAGGAAATGCGCGCGAGGCGCACGTACAGCAGCACTGCGAGCCCGCACGCGGGCACACTCCAATAGGTGAGCACAACGGCTCCTCTCTTTATGCCGCGGCTCCGCCGCGGGGGATGGACCGGTGGCGTGAAAGCCACCGCTGCGAAATTTCAGGTGGTGGCGTCGAGGCGGTAGCCGACGCCCCAGACGGTCACGAGCATCGGACCGTGGCGTCCGAGCCGCCCGCGCAGCCGTGCCGCGTGGCGCTCGAGCGTGCGGCTGCGAGCGCGCACGGCGCCGGCGTCCCAGCAGCCGCGCAGCAGCTCGGCCTTGGTGAACACGCGACCGGGCGCCGAGGCCAGGCAGCAGAGCAGCGCGAACTCGCGCCTGGGCACACTCACCGCCGCGCCGTCGACCGTCACCGTGCGGGCGGCGCGGTCGAGCAGCAGCGGACCGACGATCCAGCGGGCCTCGGTCCGCTGCGCGAATCCGCGGATGTGGGCCGCCAGCTCGGCCGGGCGCGGCAGCCCCGCCAGCGCCACGTCGGCACCGGCGTCCAGCGCCGCGGCGACCTCGGCGCGCCGGACGGCGACGATCACGACTCCCGCTTGGGGGTTCGCGGCCCGCAGAGCGGCGAGACCGCCGAGGTCGGAGGTCACGATCACCGAGCCGACAGCCTGGGCGCCGAGCGCGCGTTCGAGCCTGGCACGCAGCGCGCGATCGCCAGCGGCCGTCACCCGCACGCGGGCGCGCGGGTGAGCCGTTGCTCGAGCCTGCTCAGGGCAGCTCGACCTCACGCGGTGCGATGCCCAGCCCCTCGCGTGCGATCAGCGCAAGCGTGTCGCTGTGCACCCACGGGTTGGGACGGGCTCCCGGGCTCGACGGGAGCAGTCCGACGCGGCGGGCAAGCCAGCTCGTCTCGCCGGAGCCGTTACCGCGGCGGTCGTGCTTGACGCGCCCGCACGACATCGCGATCGCGCTGAAGCTGCGGCCCTGCTCGCGGACCGCCTCGAGCACCGCCTCGCGCAGTCTGCGGTTCAGCACGATCGGGCTCGCCTCGATCCGGCGCAACTCGACCGCCAGCGCCGACACGGACAGGCGGCGGTCGCGACGGTAGCGCGCCACGGCCGCGCGGGTGATCGCGCAGACCGGCTCATAGGCCTCGAGCGCGCCGACCACGTCGCGGGCGCTCAGCATCAGCACGCTGCCGCCGCGCCCGCGGGACCCGCGGTGCCAGCGCAGCTCGGCAGGCGACCCGCTCGCGCGCAGGAAGTACCGCCGGCCGGCGGCGTCGGTCAGCACCTCGGGCTGGAAGCTCTCGCTCGCCGCCGAGCGCTGGTCACCTTCACCGGGCGCACCGAAGTCGGCGGCCCGCACGCGACGCGCCCCTCTCCAGGGGTTGGCGAGGAAGTCACGGCAGACGAGCCACGCGTTGGCGTCGGGCTCATCGCTTGCGAGGTGCGCGAGCAGCCGCGCGTCGGCCCCGTCGGCCTCGCATCGATCGACCAGCAGCCGCGATCCGCCGGCGCCGTCAAGAATCACCAGCTCGCGTGGCTCGTCGTCGGCCAGATAGCGGTCGCAGGCGGTCGTGGTCATCTCGCACTCCCTCCAGTCACATCGACGGTTTCGTACTGCCTTGACCGACGGGCGGCGCGGGAAGGGACCGGGCGGTGAGACGAGCGGCTGGAAATTGCGGTTGACGGCGAGCGAAGGCAGAAGCGGCGAACGGCCGGACGGTGCGGTTGACGACGAGCCGAGACCTTGAATGCGCAGAAGCGGCGCGCGGCTGGACGGTGCGGTTGACGGCGAGCGTCGCGAGCTGCGGGTGGGGCGGCGCGCGAGGCGCGTCCGGGGCGGTGGAAGGACGAGGGGACTGGGGAGCGGCGACGTGAAGGAAAAGGGGTGCCCGACGCTAGCGAGCCGCTGCGTCGGCGAAGCGTCCTCGGCGGGGGCGACTGCGTTCAGCGCCAGGGCGCCTTCGCGGCTCCCGGGCTCACGTCCGAGGGCAACTGCACAAACGGCACACGCAACGGCTCGCACGCCACCTCGCCGCGCAGCGACGGCGGCAGCGGCGGCACCCGCCAGGCGTGCAGCAGGCCGCGGTGCAGATCCTCCTCGGCGACGAAGTGGATGCCCGCGCGCCCGCCCCGTTGCCATGCCGCCGGTTCCACGCCGATCTGCGCGAGCGTGGCCGACAGCACCGCATCGGCCGCGCTCACGCGCCCGAGCGCCTGTGTGTGATCGGCGCAGACGATGACCACCGTCGGCGGGACGCCGGCACGGCGGTAGCGCTCGACCGACCGCCACCAGCCGCCCAGCAGGTGGTCGTAGGCCTCGAGCCACGCCGGCGAATCGCCGGCGTCCGCCACGACGAGCAGATCGCCCAGGCGCTCGATTGGCCCGCCGGCCGGTCTGAGGCTGGCGACCGCGCTCGGACGCACGGCGGCGAAACGCTCGGCCGGTGCCCGCGAGCCGTCACGGGCGCTGGCGAGAAAGTCTCGAGCGCGCAGCCCCGCGCCGAGCTCGAGACCGCTCGGCTCGCGCGCGCCGGGCACGATCGCCGCCCGTCCCGGGCCGAGCACCTCGACCAGCGCCCCGCCCGCGCGAGCCTCGAGCGCGAGCAGCCAGCCAACGAGGTGCACATCGCTGCGCAGGCCGTCCAGCGCGTCCTCGCGCAGTTCGGGCGCGCGCCGGGCCTGCAGGCCGAGCAGCTCGATGGCCGCCTGCGTGAGCGCGCAGCAGAGCGGAATCCCGCCGCCGTCGTCGCGGTGCAGCTGGAAGCGCGCGAGCAGGCCGGCGTCCGCCAGGCGCTTGAGCTGGCGCTGCGTGACGCTCAGTGAACGCGCCGGATGCAGACGGCGGTGAATCTGACTGGTGAGCGCGCAGCGCGCGCCGGCAAGCCAGACGAGCAGCTCCCGGTCGGAGGGGGCAAGCCGCCCGGTGCGCGCCGGCGCCGGCACCGCAAGCAGCCGCATGCGAGCCGCCCCGTCCAGCGCCAGCAACTCGCCGTAGCTCGCAGGCGGCGGTCCAGACGGCGACCGCGCCAATGCAGTCGCCCCCGACGGCGCGGTCGCGGAGGGCGACCGCGGCGCGATCGGTGCCGGCGAGCGGGCGAACGGATCGGGCGGCGGCGCCGGATCGCGCAGCTCGCGCCCACCCCGCGCGTGCTGGGCGCGCGTGTGCCAGTCGATCCGCTCACGGTCCAGCGCGAGCGGGATCGTCGTGGCGATGAACGGCCGCTCGCGGCCGCCTGGCGTGGTCCAGCTGGCGAGCGCGGTGTGGCGCGGGAGGTGCAGCCGAACGTCCGGGGAGAAAAGTCTCGCCAGCTGCTCATCGCCGCCCCTGATCTGGTCGGAGAACTCGGACATCAGCAGCGCGGAGACGCTTCGGGCGTCGGTCGCGGAGGCCGTCGCGAACAGCACGCGGTGTGCGAACAGCGCGTCGAGCTGATCGCGCAGCTCCGGCTCCCACTGCGCGTCGGTCTGCCAGCAGGCCACGGTCTCGAGGCCGGCCGAGCGCTTCAGTGCCAGCGTCTGCGCGAACGCCGCGTTGATCGCCAGCGGCGCCTCGTCGACCTTCAGCGCCACCGCTCGCCGATCGATGCCCGCGCGGCGATCCTGCACGCGGCTCAGCGCGCCATCCAGCATTCCAAGCAGGAGCTGCATCAGCACCGCGACGTTGCCCGCCCCGATCTCGCCGAGCGCGCCGCGCACGATCAGGACCTCGCGGCGCTCGATCAGCGCGTCGAAGTCGATCCGCAGCGAGTCGTTCAGCAGCACGCGCTTGACGGCCGGTGAGTTCAGCACACGGGCCAGCTTGTTGGCGGGGGCAT
>PMKB01000162.1 GCA_003157595.1 Solirubrobacterales bacterium | reverse complement strand
ACGCTCGCCGCCGAGGTGTTGCCGAGTGTCGCGATGGCGTCGACGACCTTGCCAGGGTCAAGCTCGAGCCGCTCCGCCAGGCTCGCCAGTATCCGCGTGTTGGCTTGGTGGTAGACGTAGAGGTCAAGCTCGCGCAGCGAGACCGCGGCCGCGTCGCAAGCCGCTGTCGAGGCCTCGGCCAGGCGCCTGACGGCTTGTTTGAAGGTCTCGTGGCCGTCCATTGCGAGCAGCTGCGTCTCGCGATCGGCGACGACCAGCTGTGCGTGGGCGCCGTCGCTGCCGAGGATCACCGGCCCCAGCTCGCCCGGCGCCCCCGCCGTCGCGACGATCGCGCCGGCGCCGTCGCCGAACAGCGCCGCCGTGTTGCGGTCGTGCGGATCGAGGTGGCGCGACATGATCTCGGCACCGATCACCAGGGCCGTCTGCGACGCGCCGGAGACGAGCATGCCGCGCGCGACCGCGAGCGCGGCGAGAAAGCCGGCGCAGGCGCTTCCGACGTCGAATGCTCCTGCCCGCTCCGCGCCGAGCGCGTGGGCGACCTGTGGCGCGGCATTCGGCATCACGGAGTCCTGGCTGCAGCTCGCGACGAGCACGAGGTCCACCTGGGTGCCGTCGACGCCCGCGTCGGCGAGCGCCGCGCGTCCCGCCGCCGCGGCCAGCTCGGCCAGCTTCGCCCCTGGCTCGGCGTAGCGGCGCTCGCGGATCCCCGTGCGCCGCTCGATCCAGTCGTCCGGCACACCGATCGCCGGGCTGATCTCGGCGTTTGGCACGATCCGCGCCGGCAGCGCGCAGCCGAGACCGACGATCCCGGCGTGCAGCAGCGCTGTGGGCTTCTCGCGCGCCTGGGCCTGCTCAAGCGTTGCCGGCATAGTGCTCCTCGAGCGCAATCGCCTGGAGGTCAGCCACGTTGCGTGCGACGAGCCGAGCGAGCACCTGATCGGGCCCCACGTCGATGAAGCTCTGCGCGCCGTGGGCAGCGAGGGCGAGCATCGTCTCGCGCCAGCGCACCGGAGAGGTCAGGGCACGCGCAAGCTCGTCACGCGGATCGACGAACGGCTGCGCGGTGAGGCCGGAGAAGACCGTGACCGCCGGTTCGCCGAACGTCACGCGCTCGAGCGCCTCGCGGAACGGCTCCTGCGCAGCGGCCATCCAGGGTGAGTGGAACGCGCCGGTGACATCGAGAGCGAGCGAGCGCACGCCACGCTCGCGGGCGATCCGGGCAGCTTCGCGCAGTCCCTCGCGCGGGCCGGCCAGCACGGTCTGGCCCGGCGCGTTGTCGTTGGCCACCCATACCCCGGCGGCTGCCGCCACCGCCGCCGCCTCCTCGGGCGTGCTCTTCAGCAGCGCCAGCATGCTCCCCTCGCCACCGCTCGAGCGCCCGGACTCGTCCATCAGCGCACCGCGCAGCACGACGAGGCCCAGCGCCTCCTCCCAGCTCAGCGCTCCGGCCGCCGCCAGCGCCGAGAGCTCGCCGAGCGAATGCCCGGCGAAGGCCACGGCCGCGGAGGGCTCCTCGAGCTCGAGGAAGCCGGCAAGGCTGGAGAGGAAGATCGCAGGCTGGGCGTAGCGGGTGGATTCGCCGGCCAGCTCGAAGCAGTCCGCGCCGATCAGCTCGCCGGCGAGCTCGAGCAGCGCCGGCAGCGCGTGGGCGACGCGCGCCTGCGAGCGAGCCACAGACACTCCCTGCCCCGGAAAGAGGACCGCCGCACCCCGATCGACACGCACGCCGACATCATCGCGCCTGCGACGGCGGGCGCGCACTCGCGCGTCCGCATCACCCCCGCTCAGGGGGTTCCGACCCCCCCAATCGGGGGGTCCCGCCGTGCGTCAAGCCGGATTGTCCACCGCTCGACCGACTCGAGCGCCAGGTGGGTCCCGCTCCACGGGTCGCTCGCGAGCGTCGAGCGAACAGCCTGCTCGGACTCCGCCTCGACGGCGTGCGCAACGCGGAACTCGTCGGCGAGCGGCCCGCCGAGCACGATGAAGCCGCTCTCGACGAGACCGTCCATGAAGGCCGCATGCGCCAGCCAGCCGGACTGCTGCTCCAGCGGTTTGGAGCGGTCGTAGGCTGGGCCGGAGCGGCTGAGGGTGACGAGAAACATCCCGCCGGTGCTCACTCCGTGAGGCCGGCGCGATGGGCACGCTGGACCGCATCGGCGCGGTTGCGGGCGCCGAGCTTGCGGTAGAGGCTGCTCGTGTGCTCGTGGATCGTGTGGGGCGAGAGATGCAGAGCGGCCGCGATCTCGCGGTTGGTGGAGCCGCTGGCGATCAGGTCCAGCACCTCGCGCTCGCGCGGTGAGAGCGCTGTGGCCTCACCGTCACCCTGCGGCTGAAACACGGTCATCCCGAGGCCGACCATGCGAACGGCGCGCGAGATGTCCGCTGCGCCCCAGTCCTTGGGGATGAAGCCCGACGCGCCGGCCGCCTTGGCCGCGCCGGGCGAGATCCGGCCGGCGCCGCTGATCAACAGCACCTTCGTGTCGGGCGAGCGCTCGCGCAACTGCTGGCAGATCTCCGGCCCCGACTCCTCGCCGATGAACAGATCGACCAGCGCGACATCGGGCTTGTAGCGCTCGGCCAGCGCATAGGCCTCCGCGCCCGTGCGCGAGCTGAGGCAGCGCTCGACCCACGGCTGGTTGCCGAGCATCAGCCGGAAGCCCCAATGCACGACGTCGTGATCGTCGACGATCAGCACGCGCAGCTTGGAGTGATCGTCGAGGGCGTCGAACTCCTCGGTCGTGATGCTCATGACTCCTCGTAGGGGACGACCAGGCGAACCTGCCAGCGGTCGCCCTCGCGCGACCCGAACTCGAGCAGGCCGCCGGCCTGCAGCGCTTCGAAGCCGGCTAGGCGCAGGCCCATGCCGGCGGGCTCGCCGTCCTCCTGGACGCCGTCGTTGGTGACCTCGAGCACGAAGGTGCCGTCGCCCATCTGGCTGCGCACGCCGACGCGCGTCGCGTGCGCGTGCTTGTGGGCGTTGCGAATCGCCTCGGCGAGCACCGACTGGGCGAGCGGCTCGAGAGCCGGCGGAGCGGCGAACTGCGCGTCGTCATCGATCGTGATCCCCAGGTCGGGGTACTCGTGGCGCAGCCTCGCCACCTCTTCGGCGAGTGTGGTGCTCGTCGCGGCGACCGAGCGACCGAGTGGTCGCTGCATCGCCGTGCGCAGGTCGCCGAGTGCCGCCTGAACCTCCTCGGCGCAGCGCCTGCGGGTCTGCTCGTCGAATGGCTGGCCGCCCGAGAGGGCGAGCGAGACCCCGAACAGACGCTGGACCACCCCTTCGTGCACCTCGCGAGCGAGGTCGATCCGCTGCTCGAGCGCGACCGCGCGCTCGTGCTGGCGAGTCGCGGCACGCGCCATCGCGGCGAGCGCCGCCATCTTGCCGAGGATCCACAGCACCTCGCGCTCTGCGGCGGTCAGCGGCGGCCCGTCACCGCCGCGGTCGCCGAGGATCGCCCCCATCCAGCGGCCGCGCGCCGACATCGGCGAGCAGACGACGGTCCGGGCCCGCAGACGCTCGACGTACTCCGCCGGCAGCTGGCTTTCCAGATCCTCCGCGATCTCCAGCACGCGATCCTGCTCGAGCGCCTGGCGGGCCAGCGCCGCCGACTCGAGCGTGAAGAAGTCGCCGTGGAAGAGCTCGAGGGCGACGCCGTAGCTGCCGGCCGCGAGGATCCGCCGGCGGGTTGAGTCGTAGCGGAAGATGACCACCCGGCGCAGGGCCGTGCAACGCGTGATCCCCTCGCACAGGCGGCTGTAGAAGTCGTCGGCGAGCCCCTCCTCCTCGCTCTGCGCGAGCACCTCGGCAAAGATCTCGATCACGTCGGCGTGCGCGGGAGTGAGCTGGCTGGTGGGCGCGGTGCGGTCGGGCATCTGATCTCGGCGGTGATTCTCGCGCATCCGCCCCTCCGGCGAGCGTAGGGTTCCATCGAATGGAGCTGCGCCACCTCCGCTACTTCCTCGCGGTCGCCGAGGAGCTGCACTTCCACCGTGCGGCCACGCGCCTGCATATCTCGCAGCCGCCGCTCAGCCAGCAGATCCGCGCGCTCGAGCGCGAGCTTGGTGTGACGCTGCTCGAGCGCAACCGCAGGCGGGTGACGCTGACCGCCGCCGGGGAGGCGTTTCGCGACGACACGCGAGGGATCCTCGCGGCCGTCGACCGGGCTGCCGAGCGCGCGCGCAACATCGCTCGCGGATCGCTCGGCACGCTCTCAATCGGCTTTGTCGGCTCAGCGATGTTCAGCCCGACGCTGCCGGACATCCTGCGCGAGTTTCGCGCCACCCGCCCCGACGTCGAACTCGTGCTGCGCGAGCTCCCGACGGTCGTACAGTTTCAGGCCCTGCTCGGCGGCGAGCTCGACGTCGGCGTGATCCGCGGCCCGGTCGCACAAGCGCAGATCGACCCGCGGTTGGAGCTGATGACGATCCAACGCGAGCGTCTCGTCGCCGCGCTGCCCTCCGGCCATCCGCTCGCGTCGCGCCGCCGGCTGCGCGCCGAGGAGCTGCGCGGCGAGACGTTCGTGATCCTCGCGCGCCGCGACGCGCCGGGCCTGTTCGCAAGCCTCACCACGGCGATGGTCGAGGCCGGCGGCGTGCCGGAGGATGTGCTGGAGGTCGCCGAGATGCAGACGATCATCAGCCTGGTGGCCGGGGGCTTCGGCGTCTCGCTCGTGCCGGCGTCGGTCGGAACCGTCGACCGCAGCGGTGTGACCTTCCTGCCGATTGCGGGCCCGACGCCGACGATCGAGCTCTCAGCCGCCTGGCGGGCGGGCGGTGGCTCGCCGGTGCGCGACGCGTTTCTCGCGCTCGCCCGTCCAGCGCGCTCTCGGACGCCGGGGCATGCGGCCTCCGCGCCGCGTCGCAGCGCCAGCTAGTCGCGACGGGCGCCGCCACCGGCGCCGGCGACGTTGCCCGTCGGCTCCAAACGGCGCGCTCTGCGTCATCCTCCGAGCCCGAGTTCGTGGCCCTTAAATGTGCAAGACCTCCGAGAGGGATCAAGAGGGTTCGCGGAGGCCTTGCACGGGGGGAGGAGAGGAAACAACAGGCTAGGACGTAATCAGTGGTATGTCCAATACTCATTTTTTCTCGCTGTGAGTTGTGTTAACAATCAGCGCTTTTCTGCGGTAGGGTCCTATTCGAAAGCCGAACGCAAGCGAATGAACTGAGATTCCCGTGACAGATGACGCCCCCTCCGTCCTGGTCTGCTACGACGGCTCCAAGCGCGCCGCTCACGCCATCGCGGTGACGGCGAAGCTCTTCCCCGGCGCGCACGTGCACGTGCTCAACGTCTGGGAGCCGATCGAGCGGATCGTCGCCCGCTACTCGGCACTCGGACCGTACTTCGGCGATGGCGTCGGTGACGCCGACGCCGGACTGGAGTCGGACTCTGCGGGCGTCGCCGCGGAAGGCGCCAAGCTCGCAAGCGACGCCGGGCTCGACGCGACGCCACACACGGCGACGCTGCGCACCTCGGTCTGGGAGGCCGTCGTCGAAGCCGCCGAAGCGCTCGACGTCGACGCGATCATCACCGGCACCCGCTCCCTGCACGGGATGCGCGAGGCGCTCTCCAACGCGCTCTCGCACGCGCTGCTCCAAAACAGCAAGCGCCCGGTGCTCGCGATCCCGATGCCGCCGGCGGCTCACCCCCACTGACGGGCCCCGCGCGCCGCCGCGCGCCGGCTCCATGTGCGCGTCGCGGATCGCGGTTGCGTGCGCGTGGCGGGTCCGTGTGCGCGTCGCGGATCGCGGTTGCGTGGGCTTTAGCGGCGCCGGGCGCTCGGCCGCGCCGCTGCCCGCGTGGCCTGCGACGGCGCTGACATTTGGTTCGCGCGCGAGCGCTTTCCAGCAGCAGTGGGCGCGCCTGTGCTAGAAGTTAGGCGTCCCTAATGCCGGGGACACGCGGATGGAAGGGTCCATGAGCTTCGCCGAAACGACCTTGCTCGGCGCGATCGCCGGCGTAACGATCTACCTTGGCCTCCCGGTCGGGCGACTGCATCGAATCGACGATCGCCTGCGCGTCGGCCTGGCGATGTTCTCGGCGGGCATCCTCGCGTTCATCTTCATGGACGTGACGACGAACGCCCAATCGATCATCGCCGCCACGCTCGGGCAGTTCAAGCACGGACGCACCGGGTTCGGCCACGTCGTGTGGCTGTTCGCTCTGCTCGCCGTCGGCTTCGTCGCCGGGACCGCCGGAATCGCCGGCGCCGAGCGGCGCATGCGGGGTTTGCACCGCAGCACGACGCCGCCAATCGCGGGCGCGGCGCTCGGCGCCGTCGCCGTTGACGATGGCGCACGCTTGGCGGGCGACGTCGCGCTCCTGCGCGCGAACGCCCTGCGCACCGGGATGACGATCGCGTTCGCGATCGGCCTGCACAACTTCGCCGAAGGCCTGGCGATCGGCGTGTCGGCGAGAGCGGGCGCGATCGGCCTCGCGACCGTGCTGATCATCGGCTTCGCCCTGCACAACGCGACCGAAGGGTTCGGCATAGTCGGCCCGCTCGGGGACGTGCGGCCGTCCTGGAAGTGGCTGGGAGCCGCCGGCCTGGTCGGCGGCGGACCGACGTTCCTCGGAGCGATGCTCGGCTATCAGGTCCACTCCGGCCCGCTCGAGCTCTGCTTCTACGCCCTGGCCGGCGGCGCGATCCTCTACGTGATCGGCGAGATCTGGGCCGGTGTTCGCCGCTATAACCACCGCGAGTTCGGCCTCTACCTGCTCGCCGGCGGCTTCCTGCTCGGCGTCGCCACCGACCTGATCGTCAGCTACGGCGGCGCGTGACGCTGGCGTTGGACGCGTCAGCCGCGACCGGCGCGTGGGCGGCTCGCGGCGCCGGCGAGGCATGGACGGTCAGCCTCAGTGGCGGTGCGGTCGCGGTTGGCCGTGTCGCCCGGAATTGAGGACGCCACGCGGACGGACGCGGCGATGCTCGCGTGCCGTCCTGGGCTCTCCCGCGACATCAGCGCGGGTCGCGCTCGATGAACTCCATTCGCGGCAATCCGAGGTCGACGAGTCGCTGCATCTCGTCCCAGTTCTTGGGGTTCGCCGGCAGCGGTTCGCCGACGAGCAGATGCTCGAAGCGCAGCCACGGGTCGTCTTGGTCGTTCTCGGCCGACACCACTGCTCCTTGCGTTGAGGGTTCGTCGTCGCCCGATCAACGCGCCAGGCGAGCGAGTTCTTTCACGGCGACGCGCCTTCACCCGGCCGCCACCCGCGGCTCTCGCTAACGCGCAGCTCTCCCCGGCCCAAGGCTCCCCTGGAACGCGAGAAGCCTGCGAGTGCAGGCTTCTCGCCAATCGGGGCGCCCGGATTTGAACCGGGGACCTCACCGACCCGAACGGTGCGCGCTACCAGGCTGCGCCACGCCCCGACGAAGGGCCGCAGTATCCCACAGCGGTGGGTCCGCTACCGTGCGGAGCCGATGGCGCTGCTCCACGAGATGCTCGGCGAGCTCGATCGCCTGCTCGAGCCGGACGCATTTGCGGACTACTGCCCCAATGGGCTGCAGGTGCAAGGCTGTGAGGAGGTCACGCACGTCGCGACCGGCGTGTCGGCGAGCCTGGAGCTGTTCGAGCGCGCGATCGCCGCCGGCGCGCAGCTGATCGTCACCCACCACGGCCTGTTCTGGCAGGGCGACGACCCGCGTGTGGTCGGAGCCCTGCGCGACCGCCTGCAGATCCTGCTGGGGGCCAACGTCAGTCTCGTCGCCTACCACCTGCCGCTCGATGCCCACCTGGAGCTCGGCAACAACGCGCTGATCGCAGCCCGCCTGGGGCTCGAGGATCGCCAGCCGTTCGGCCGCCACGGCGGGCGCGAGGTGGGCGTGCGAGCGCGATTCGGCGGCGAAGGGATCGAGGTCGCTGACCTTGTTGCGCGGGTGGCTGAGCTCACTGAGCGCGAGCCGCTCGCATTCCTGGGCGGGCCACCGCTCGTCCGCAGCGTGGGGATCGTCTCCGGCGGAGCTGCCCGCAGCGTCCACGAGGCGATCGACGCGGGACTCGATGCGTTCATCACCGGCGAGCCGGCTGAATGGGCGAGCGCGATCGCACGCGAGCGCGGCATCCATTTCATCGCGGCCGGCCATTACGCCACCGAGACCTTCGGAGTCCGCGCGCTCGGGGAACATCTGGCCACACGCTTCGGCGTCGACCACACCGATGTCCGAGTCCTCAACCCCGTCTGAAGGGTTTTCCGGATTCTCCTTGTATCCGTCCTGGCGAAGAGGTATATCTAGTTCCGGTCACGATCACAGGAGGGACGCACCGATGGCGAATCACCTGACGCCCACGGAGCTAGCGCGCGAAGCAGGCCTGGAACGGCGCGAAGTGATCTCTAAGTGCATGGAGATGGGCGTCCCGATCTTTCAAGGTCGGATCGATAAGGCCCTGTTCCTGGAGAACCTGCGGCGCCTCGCCGTGGTCCGCCAGCCGGTTGAGGCGTAGCTATCCCTGACGCTCACGTGCCGGCCACCGGCACGTGAGCCCTGGGTGGCGCCAGCCCGCCGCCTGAGCCCGGCCAGCCCAACCCCGCTGTTGAGTCTGCCTCCCCCCCGCGGCTTGTGGGTCGCCCGCACCGGCCCACGACCCGGTAAGCAGAATGACCGACGCCCGCGGCTGCTCGCGACGGACGCAGCCGCGACGGACGCGGTCGCGGCTGCCGGCGGCGCGCTGCGCCCCCCGCCGGCTGTGCGCCGGGTCGTCGGCCCCGCAGCGCTCGACGGCCCCGGGTAGCGGACCCCCGACGGCCGCGGCCGCTCGCAACGGGCCGGTCCCGGCTGCCCGCGGCTCGCTCAGCTGCCGCCGGCCTGACGCAGCAGCGCGCCGGTCGTCTGCTCGAAGATCCGCCGCCAGCCCTGGCTGCGCTCCTGCTCCGGCGCGAAGTGCTCGAGCACACTGCGCACGCGGTCGGCCGAGATCTCGACTCCGTGGCGAGCGCAGATCTCCTTGAGGCGGTCGTAATCGCCGGCGAGCTTGTGCGTGATCGAGCGGAATCCGTGCTTGGCGATCTCGATCCGCGAGGAGTAGCTCATCAGCGAGGTCTCGAACATCAGCTTGTCGTCGCGATCCGGTTCGATCAGCACGATGTCCACGCCGGGGAAGCGGGCCGACCAGCTCTCGCGTCGCTCGTGCAGGCGCTGGTGAGCGAGCAGCTTGAACGACTGGTAGGCGACCTGCGAGAAGCCGAAGTCCGAAACCCGTCGGCTCCGCGCGCCGCGCAACGTGCTCGAGCGAGGCGACCTTTCGTTGCGAAACGGGACGAGCGGGTTGACCACGATGATCAGGGTTGCGCCATGCGCGGCGGCGACGTCGAGATTGGTGGTCGACACGATCCCACCGTCGATCAGCTCGCGATCGGCGATCCGCACGGGCGCGTAGAGCACGGGTAGCGCGGTCGAGGCGCTGACCGCGCGTGAGATCGCGACGTCGTCCCAGCCGGGCTCGCCGAAGATGATCCGCTCGCAACTGTCGAGGTCGGTCGCGACGATGTACAGCTCGCGAGCCAGTGTGCGGAAATCATCGGAGCGCCCGGGGGCGGCCAGCACCTCGCGGATGTAGCGCTCGATGCCGCTGGTGGTGGCGAAGCCTGCGGGCAACGAGTCGGCGAAGGCGAGCAGCGCGTCGATCAGCGCGCCGCCGCCGCGTGCGGTCGCGAGCTGGTAGGAGAGCTCGAGCAGATGGCGCGGCAGCCCGAGGCCGCTTCGCAGCAGCCCGAGCAGGTTCGGGGGCAACAGCATTCCGGCATCGAGGTCGCGGAAGGCCGTCTGGCTCTCGCCGAGCACCACGCTCATCATCTCCTCGGAGGTGACGCCGTTGGCCGCGAGAGCCGCGACAAACGAGCCCGACGAGGTTCCCAGGAAGACGTCGAACTGATTGACCGACATGTTCACGGCGAGCAGATCGAGCGCGCGCAGCGCGCCGACCGTGTAGACGCCGCCGGTGACGCCGCCACCGCCCAGCACGAGAGCGACCTTCGACGCCCCGCCTCGATCCGCAGAGGTGCGCTGCGTGACCGGCTCCAGGGGGACGAGCGTGCCCATCGCTGAGCGCGATTCTACGCCGCCCGCAGCGACTATCCTTGACGGCGCGTGCGAGCTCGCTCGACGATCAAGACTCTCCTGCTCCTCGCCGCACTCGCGCTCGGTCCGGCCGCCGCGCTGGCGGCCTCCAACGGCGGCGCAACGAGCCCGGCCT
>PMKB01000070.1 GCA_003157595.1 Solirubrobacterales bacterium | reverse complement strand
TCGTGCTGCTCGACAAGGACCTCGAGATCCTCGCGACCGGGATCGTCGAGGGGCGGCGCATCTTCGCCAACACCATCAAGTACGTACTGATGGGCACATCAAGCAATTTCGGCAACATGGTGAGCGCGGCCGGCGCGTCGGCGTTCCTCAGCTTCCTGCCGATGCTGCCGTCGCAGATCCTGCTCAACAACCTGCTCTACGACGTGAGCGAGCTGACGATCCCGACCGACAACGTCGACGAGGAGCAGCTCCAGCGGCCAGCGCACTGGGACACCCAGTTCATCCGTCGTTTCATGATCTTCTTCGGTCCGATCAGCTCGATCTTCGACTTCGCCACGTTCGGCATCATGATCTGGGTCTTCAACGCCCACGCACCGCTATTCCGCTCGGGCTGGTTCGTCGAGTCCCTCGCAACACAGAGCCTGGTCATCTTCGCCATCCGCACGCGTCGCGTCCCCTTCTTCCGCAGCAGACCCAGCACGCCACTCGCCGCTGCCACCATGAGCGTCGTCGCGATCGGCGTCGTGCTGCCATTCTCCCCACTCGCTCACGTGCTTGGCTTCACCGCGCTGCCCGCCGGCTTCCTCGCCGCGCTCGCGGCGATGATCCTCGTCTACCTTGCACTCGTCGAGCTCGGCAAGCGGCGCTTCTACCGCGTCCGGCCACCCGGGCCCGCGATCGCTCGTCGCCTCCCCGAGCGCGAGCACTGGATCCATCACCGCGCCTCACGCTGGACCACCCACGCGACCCCGCGCCGCCCGGTCCCCGCGCACCACCCCTAACCCCGGCCGAGGATCGTGTCGACCGACCGGCCGGGCCGCCCCCTGGCTGGTCGCAACCTTTACCCGGCGGTCGCGGCGCAGCCTCATGCGGACCGACGCGCTGACCAGACTCCCGCTCGACCGGCAAAGTGCAGCAGTGCCCGTTCGGCGCCGTCGCCTCTGCCGCTCGGACGAGCCGCGAGAGCCGCCACGGTAGTCCGTTCGCTCCTGGGTTCGCCCAGCCTCAGGCAGCGTTAGCCGGGTCTGTGTAGGCCGGCGCTGGCGGGGATGACGGGTGCGGCCCGGTGGTGGACGGTGTCGATGATTTCGGCGTTGTCGATGCCTTGGAGGTAGATCGAGGTGATGCCGAGGTTGGCGTGTCCGAGTTGGCGTTGGATGACCATGATCGGGACGCCCTCGCGGGCCATCTCCACGGCGTGGGCGTGGCGCAGCTGGTGGGGCGCGAAGCGACGCCGGACTGCCGCTTGTGCGGCGGTGCGCCGTAGCTGTACGCGAACGGCGTCTTGTGTCCACGGCCGACCGCGGGTCGGGCCGCAGATGATGCAGAAGAGTGCCCCGACAGGCAGCTGTTCGCGGACTTGGAGCCATGGGTCGAGTTGTTCCCAGCCCCAGTTGTCCATGCCGACCTCGCGTCGTTTGCCGCCCTTGCCGCGGCGTACCAGGATCGCGCCACGGGTACGGTCGAGATCGCTCTCGGCGAGCGCGAGTGCCTCGCTGATCCGCAGCCCCGAGCGCCAGAGCACGACGATCAGGCCGCGCAATCGGTCAGCTGCCGGGCCGTCGCCGGCGGTGCGCATGACCCGGATGATCTCCTCTACCGGCGGCGGATCGGCGGGGTAGCGCTGTCCCTTGTTGCGCGGCGACCGACCAACGTGGTACCCCGGCATGGTCGCCGGCGAGCGGGGTCGACCGATGCAGTCCAGCAAGACAGTTTCCATGGCTCCTCCTGACGGTTGTGCGACACGGAGACTGATCGTGCTCTCACTCACGTCCGCGCCGATCCGTGGTCGAAACCGTTCAGCCAGGCGACTTGGCAAAACGAAGAGCTGCTCGTTCGTCGTTGACACCGCCCTGGCAGACAAGTAGTCTTGTCTAGTGCGGATCGCCGATGTCGCTCGAAGGCACGGGATCCCTGACGAAGACATTCTCCACGCGGTACGCAACGAGATGTACAGCGCGACAACCGACGACGACGATCTCGCCATGGTGGTCGGCCCGGCCACAACCGGCAACCTGCTTGAGATCGGAATCTTGGACCGTGACGGGGACGACCCGGTCGTGATCCACGCGATGAACCTCAGACCAAAATTCCAGCGCTAGCAACTACATGCCAAAGCACACCGACAAGCAAATCGAAGCAGCCGCAGCGCGCTTCGAGCAGTGGGCCGAGAACGTCGATCCGGCAACCATCAGCTGGCAAGAGGCTCCCGAGCTCCTCGCCGTCGCACAGGTCGCAGACAACGTCCGCGCCGACGAGGCCCGCCTTCGCGACGCAGTTACGGCCGCACGGAACGCCGGTCGCTCGTGGAACAGAATCGGGGTCGCACTCGGCGTGTCACGCCAAGCCGCACGCCAACGCTTCGGCGACAAAGCCTCCGCCTAGCGACGGAGCCCCCCTGCTGGGCGATGGGAGGAGCGTGGGGCGTTCGCGCGTTTGCCGCTACTGCTTCGCGAGTGACGCCCAGGCCGCGACCTAACCGAGCGGCGGGAGAGGGCCGAGTTGGGCAGGTGTGTTGCGCACCGGCCGCAGGCGCGAAGGAGCGCTGCGCGTTATGCACTCTGGGAGGACTTGATATGGGCCCGAAGCACTGCCTGGGCCGAAGGTCGCCTGCGCGCGGAAGGCCCGTCGGTTACCGCACCAGTTGGCCCACCAGGCGTCGAACAGCGTGGTGATGCCGTGTCCGATCGTCGCGTGGATCGTCTCGCGCACGGGATTGCCGAGGATCGAGCGCACGGGCCGACCTGCCTGCGTGACGGTCAAGGTGGCGATCGCGTCGACCCGGCACGCGCTGCCGTCGTTCAGGACGGCCACGAAGGCGACCGCCTGCGTTGCCGTTCCCTGTGTGGACGGCTCGATGACGAGCGGCGTCGCGGCGGTGCAGGCGAGAGTCGCGGGCGTGGCCGCCGCGCTAGCCAACGACAACACGAATACCAGGAAAGCGACCAGCGCGATACCGAAAGCCAATCCCGCGCGACGGTGAAGAGAGGATGCCCGGACCGTCATCCACCACATCCGCGAAGCGTACGTCGCCATCGCAGCGATGCCCTCCGAAGTCCTCCGCGCGTCTCCTCGGTGAAGCACCGCGCCCACCAATAGAGGCAGCGACCGCGTTATCGGAATGCGAACAACGAGGAGCGTCGCCGGCTAGAGGTTCTGAACCTTTCCGAGCCTGCGAAGGTTCACATCGAACCGGTCGACGCCCCAGCCGACGATGGTGAAGCTGCTGTTGCGCTCCAGGACCATCCAAAGGCCGATGCCTGTCGGCGCCGGCGCGCCGGGAGGTGGGGATGCGTCGTTCGCGACGAAATGCCCGGTGGCCGCGACGTCATAGACGGGAAACGGGCGTTGATAGTCGCAGCCGGCGCAGACCGCGGTCGATGTCGTCTCGACCACACGCAGGTGCGTCGGGTGCGAATCGCCGTTCTGCCGCGCAAGGTTCACGATGATGCTTCGCAAGCGAGCCCGGA
>PMKB01000082.1 GCA_003157595.1 Solirubrobacterales bacterium | reverse complement strand
CCGGCGGCAACTGGCTGATGGGCTACGGCGGCCTGCCGAACTTCACCGAGTTCGGCGCCGCCGGCCAGGTGCTCTTTGACGCGGCGCTCGGGCCGGGCGTCCAGGACTACCGCACCTACCTCGCGCCGTGGAGCGGGCAGCCAGCCGGCGTCCCCGCGCTCGCCGCACAGGCGAGCAATGGAGTCGTGACCGTGGAGACAAGCTGGAACGGCGCGACGGCGGTCAGCGCCTGGGCGGTCCTCGCCGGCTCCTCTGCGGACTCGATGAGCGTGGTCGCAACGGTTCCCCGCGACGGCTTCGAGACCTCCTTCAGCCTGCCGGAGGCCGAGCCGCAGGTCGCAGTCGCCGCACTCGGCGCCGGCGGCCAGACGCTGGCGACCTCCGCTGTGATCTCACCTAGCGGCTGAGCTGGTGGCGCCTGTCGGTCGCGGAGGTGCCCCACGAGCGGAGAGGACGGGAGCGCAGCATGTTCGCGCCCCCGACCCCCAGAAAAACTGCGCCCGGCGGATCGCAGCCGCCGGGCTTGCGCGAATTGCACCACGCCTCACGCCGCGTGAGCGGGTGAGGTTTCGCGCGTTCAGTTGGGCAGATTTCTTCCGCCCGACCGCTTTGAAAACGGGACTCAATCGTCATCGGACTCGGCCAGGCTTGCGATCGCCTCAATGCGGTTGCGCACACCAAGTCGGCGGAAGATCTCCGAGATGTGGAACTTGACGGTGTTCGGCCGCACGTCGAGGCGCTCGGCGATCTCCTCGTTGCTGTAGCCGCGCGAGACCAGCTTGAGCACCTCGACCTGACGCGGCGTCAGCGCGACCGCCTGCGGCACCGCACGCCAGCGAGCCGGCATCACGGCGTGGCCGGTGAGAATGTGGGCGACGGCCTCGCACAGCTCGCAGACCGAGGATTCCTTGAGCACGACGCCATCGATCCGCCGCGTGCTCGCGCAGATCACGATCTCCTCGCTGACCTCGGTGCACAGCAGCACGAGCTTGAAGTCCAGGTCGAACGCGAGCAGGCGGTCGATCGCGCGGGCGCAGCCGCCGCGGTAGGAGTCGACATCGAGCAGCACGACGTCGCAGCGCGGCGAGAAGCGCTCGAAACTCTCCGCGAGCTCGTCGATCGACGCGACCGAGCCGGCGACGCGCATACCGGGCTGGGCGCCAATCAACTCGCCGATCGCGGCGCGCAGCAGCTGGGGCCCGCCGACCAGCGCCAGCGCCGTCTCGCGCCTGCGCACATCGATCCGGCTGGCCGAGGTCCTCGTCATCCGTGCTCCGCTCTTCGCCGCCATCAGCGCGCCGCTCATCGCCTCATCCCGGCAACGGTCCCCACGATCACGCTGCTGTGCTGCCCAGCCATGTGTGCCCTTTCGCTCGCCCATAACACCTCAGTGACCGTAAAGGTGCGCCCTGGCGCTGCCAATCCCCCAGAGGTGTCGAGTTGGGCACCCGCGTCGCGAACCGTGCGTCGGCGTGGCGCTGCGGCGCGCGGCAGCGGCTGCGGCGCCCTCACACGCGAGGCTACGCGCTCGCGCCGGGCGTCGCCGGTCCGTACACAGGTTTGACACAACACCGATACGGGTTCGTTACTTCGCGACCCAGACCCTCGCCTAGGTTCCGCCTACCGACATCGACCGTCCCGTTGCGGGACAGGAGGAGCCACATGAGCAGCGACCATCGTCAACCAGCAAAGCGGACGAGGGGAATGGCGTTGGCCGTGGTGGTCGCCGGTACGCTGGCGATCGCGCTCGCCGCCTCCTCCGGCGCCGCATCGGGCGCGACGAACTGGAGCACCGCAACCTCGGCCACATCCGGGGGCGGACTCAGCGCGCTGATCAAGGCGGCCAAGGCCGAGGGCACGTTGAACGTCATCGCGGACCCGAAGAACTGGGCCGACTATGGCGTTGAGATATCGACCTTCGAGAAGCTGTACGGCATCAAGGTCAACGATGAGAACCCGCTCGGCACGAGCCAGCAGGAGATCACCGCCGTCCAGGACCTCGGCTCACAGAGCCGGGCACCCGACGTCGTCGACATCGGCCAGTCCTACGCGCTCGCCAACGCCTCGCTGTTCGCTCCCTACAAGGTGGCGGAGTGGAGCGACATCCCGGCCGCCAACAAGGACCCGCAGGGCCGCTGGTGGAACGACTACGGCGGATACGTGTCGATCGGCTGCAACACCTCGATCGTGAAGGTCTGCCCGACGTCGTTCGCGCAGATGACCAACCCCGAGTACAAGAACGACATCGCGCTCGACGATCCGCCGACGACCGCGAACTCCGCCTTCTCCGGAGTCTGGGCCGCGGCCCTCGCCAACGGCGGCTCGCTGGCCAACATCCAACCCGGGATCACCTTCTTCCAGACGCTCCACCACGACGGCAACTTCGTCGAGACCCCGGGATTGCCGGCGGCGATCGCGAGCGGCCAGACGCCGATCGTGATCGACTGGGACTACAACAACGCCGCCGAGACGGGCCTGAACAAGGCCAAGTTCAAGTGGACGGTCGCGATCCCGACCGATGCATCGTTCGCGGCGTACTACGCGGCGGCGATCAACGTCAAGGCGCCTGATCCCGCCGCGGCGCGCCTGTGGGAGGAGTTCCTGTTCTCGCCGAAGGGCCAGAACATCTGGCTCGAGGGGTACGCCCGTCCGATCGAGCTCCCGACGATGATCAAGAGCGGATCGGTCAACAAGACCTTCGAGAAGCTGCTGCCGCCGGTGGCGGTGGCAGCCAAATACCCGACGCAGGCGCAGGTGACCGCTGCTGAGGCGCTCATCGCCAAGGAATGGGCAGCGTCGCAGTCCTAGAGCAGTCGCTTCCCGAGGATCCCGCGGCGCGCAGGCGTCGCGGGATCCCGCGGGGGGCCTGGGTGGGGATCGTCCCCTTCACGCTCTACGTCCTGGTGTTCCTCGGCGGGCCGCTCTACGAGGTCATCTACGGCGCCTTCACGACCACCGGCGGCTCGCTCACCTGGCACAACTTCAGCCAGACATTCAGCCAGCCGGAGTACCGATCGGCGTTCGAGGAGAGCCTGAAGATCTCCGTCGTGACATCGCTGCTCGGCGGCTTCTTCGGCGTCTGGCTCGCCTGCGCAGTGGTGACCGCTGGACCGCGCAGCCCGCTGCGGCGGATCGTCGGCAGCGGCGCCGGCGTGCTCGCGTACTTCGCCGGTGTCCCGCTCGCGTTCGCCTTCATCGCGACGCTCGGGCGCTACGGCGAGGCCACCACACTGCTCGGGCACGTCGGCATCGACCTGGGCGCAAGCGGGTTCGACATCAGCTCGCTTACCGGCGTGGAGCTCGCCTATGTGTACTTCCAGGTGCCGCTGATGGTGCTGCTGATCACGCCCGCGCTCGAAGGGCTGAGGCCGGAGTGGCGCGAGGCGGCGACGGGGCTCGGCGCCTCGACGTTCGGCTACATCCGTCACGTCGCGGCGCCGGTGCTCGCGCCGGCGATCCTTGGCGGGCTGCTGCTGCTGTTCGGCAACGCCTTCGCCGCCTACGCGACCTCCTACGCGCTGGTCGGGATCTACGTCAACCTCGTCCCTGGCTGGATCCAGCAGCTGATCTCGGGCAACGTCCTGGTTGACGAGAACGGCATCGGCCTCGCGCTGGGCGTCGAGATGATCGTCGTGATCGCCGTCGTGATGGTCGCCTACGGGCTGCTGCAACGTCGCGCCACGCGGTGGTTGCGGTGAGGCGGCGCCGGCGACCGCGCGTGTGGCGGGTGGCGATCCTGGTGCTCGCGGCGATCTTCTTCCTCGGCCCGCTGATCTCAGCGATCCGCTTCAGCCTCGAACAGACCAACGGGAAGGACGGGCTGGGCAACTACACGCAGCTGCTGCACAACGCGGCGCTGGGCGGCTCGCTGGTCACCTCGCTCGAGATCGCGGCGCTGACGACGGCGATCATGCTCGCGCTGATGCTGCCAACCGTTGTCTGGGTGCGCCTGCGCCTGCCGCGCCTGGCGCTGCTGGTCGAGAGCATCAGCGTGCTGCCGATCGTGATCCCGCCGATAGTGATGGCCGCAGGCCTCGCCACGCTGCAGTCGCACGCCTCAGCCGGTCTCTCCAACCTGATCTTCTCCTCGCCGCTGACGGCGCTGACCCCGGTCTATGTGATCCTCGCGATGCCCTTCGCCTACCGCTCGCTCGACGTCGGCGTGCGCGCGATCGACCTGCGCACGCTCGTCGATGCGGCGCGCAGCCTCGGCGCCGGCTGGACAACCGTGCTTGGGCGCGTGATCCTGCCCAACGTGCGTACCGCCGTGCTCACCGCCGCCTCGCTGACCGTGGCGCTCGTGCTCGCCGAGGTCGTCATCGCCGAAACCTTGCTGTACACCACCTACCCCGTTGAGCTCGTCGACACCGGACAGGCACAGCTGGGGGTCGCGGTCGCGCTGTCGGTGCTCTCGCTCGCGATCACCTGGATGCTGCTTCTGGCGATCTCCTTCATCGGCAACCGCGGCGCCTCACGAGCCCGAATCGGGCGCCTGCTGTGAGCGCCGTGGCTGTGCACCTCGACGGCTTGACGCGACGCTTCGGCGAGTTGATCGCGCTGGATGAGCTTGACCTGGATGTCGCGCCAGGCGAGCTGGTGGCGCTGCTCGGACCGTCGGGTTGTGGCAAGACCACGGCGCTACGGCTGCTCGCCGGCTTCGACTACCCCGACGGCGGTCGCGTGAAGGTCGGGGGCGTCGACATCACCGACGTCCCAGCCAGCAAGCGCGACATGGGCATGGTGTTCCAGGCCTACAGCCTGTTCCCCAACATGGATGCCCGCACGAACGTCGAGTTCGGACTGCGGATGCGCAAGCAGCCCTCCCCGGAACGCCGGGCGCGCGCCGAGCAGGTGCTCGGGCTCGTCGGCCTCAGCGCACATGCCGGGCACTACCCCCACCAGCTCTCCGGCGGGCAGCAGCAGCGCGTCGCGCTGGCCCGGGCGCTCGCGATCGAGCCGAGCGTGCTGCTGCTGGACGAGCCGCTCTCGGCGCTCGACGCCCGCGTGCGCGCCCAGTTGCGCGGCGAGATCCGCAGCGTGCAGCAGCGGCTCGGCATCACGACGCTGTTCGTCACCCACGACCAGGCCGAGGCGCTCTCGATCGCCGACCGCGTCGGTGTCATGCACGAGGGAAAGCTCGAGCAGATCGGCACACCGGAGGAGGTCTACGAGCGTCCGGCGACGCCGTTCGTCGCCGAGTTCGTCGGCACGATGAATCGTGTCGCCGGCCGGCTGGCGGCCGACGGGCGCCTCGAGGTGCTGGGCGCCAGCCTCAAGGCGAGCGGCCCTCAATCGCGGGCCGCCGGCGAGCTGGTCGAGGTCCTGGTCCGGCCCGAGGCGCTCGAGGCCGTCGCCGATCCGAACGGCCACGCCACGGTGGCGGAGCGAACGTTCCTCGGATCGTTCACGCGGATGCGCGTGACACTCGACGACGGCAGCGAGCTGCTGATCGACGCCGCGAGCCGGCGTGGCCTGCCGGAGCCAGGCGTGCGAGTCAGCGTGCGGGCAACCGGCGAGGACGCACTGGTCAGCGGCTCGGCGCACGGCCTGACGCCCGCCGCGCCCTGAATCCGCGCCGGCGCCGACACGCGGGAAGCCGAGCCCCGTCGGCCTATACTCGGCCCGAACATGGTGATGATCGGTCATTCGCAACGTCTCGCTCAGCCGCTCACGCGCGGCCAGAAGCGCCTGATCGCCGTGGTGCTCGCGCTGGCGGTGGGTCTCGCCGGTTGGGCGATCGCGCGTTCCAGCGCCGCGCCGGCATCCAGCCACGGCTGCGTCAACCTGGTCGTCGCCAGCTCTACAGGCGGAAACCTGCTCTCGCGCTGCGGAGCGGCCGCGCGGACGTGGTGTCAAGCCGAGTTCGCTAGCAACAGCGCGCTCGCCCTGCGGATCCAGGCCCAGTGCCGCGACGCGGGCCTGGGGCCACGCCGCAGCTGAGCGCGACGGGCGGCAAGCCGCCTGAGCGCCACGAGCTCAGCGCGAGTTCGCCAGCAGCGCGAACAGGGCCGTTGGCCCGATCACATCCAGCGCGCAGCCGGAGACGTCGATCAGCTCGACCGACACGCGGCCGTCGGCGCTGCGGTCGAAGCGCAGCTCCTTGCCCTGCGCGGCGAGCGTCTGGCACGCCAGCGCCGCCTCGGCCAGCTCGCGCTCCACCTCCGGCGGAGGGACGTGCAGCGTCGCCGCCACAGAACTGGAGGATGCGCGCCGGGCGCGCATCCTGCGCGCCGTGCGCTTGGCGCGCAGGAGCGTGTCGCCGAAGGCGCTGGAGGCGCTCGTGCCGCTCGCGACGACCGCGACGAGCGGCGCCGCCGCGCAGCGCCGCCTGGGCGCGCCGGCGAGAAGAGCTGTGGGATCTATCCGGGCTTCCATCTGCCTTCGTTGTCGAACCGGCTGGAGTCGAACTTGAGGTTGCACATGCAGACGCCAACGATGGTTCGACGCCGCCCGATCCGTCCAATCAGACGTCTAGCGACAACCGCCCAGGCCCGGCGGGCTCCCGCGCGCCAGACTCCAACGACCGTCCATGTGCGGGGCTGCGGCCTACAGGAAGACGATCCGGCCCGGCACCAACGTGTCCTCATGGGCGAGGAAGGCTGCACAGGTGCGGTGATAGCCGTCGGCGATCTGCGCGATGACATCGGCGCGAAGGACCACCAACAGGATCGGGGAAAGCGCTTCTCTTGCGCGCACCTTCGCCAGCTTCTCGGCGACCTCCTCGCTCTGCTTGGGACTGAGCAGCGGCAGCCGCGCCGCCCGCAGGATGTCCTTGGCGCGCCAGCGCCCGACCGGAGCGCTCCGCAGGCGTTCGATCAACGGCTCCAGGTCGCCGGCCGCGACCAGCAGCGACAGGTAGCTGCGCGCGGCCGCGTAGTCCTTGTCCGCCGGCTCAGCGAGCCACTTCACCTTCGGCGCGTCAACCACCGGCCACCGCCGGAAGGATCGTCAACTCGGCGCCGTCGGGAACGCGCGTCGCCACGCCGTCGAGGAAGCGGATGTCCTCGCCGGAGAGATAGACGTTGACGAAACGGCGTAGCCCACCCTGATCGTCGGCGATCCGCTCGCGCAGCTCGCCGAATTGCCTGAACAGCCCGTCGAGCACCTCCGACACTGTTGCACCCTCGACGCTGGCAACGCTCTCGCCGCCCGTCACCGAGCGCAGCTGGGTCGGGATCTTGACCGTAACGGCCATCAGAGCACCGCCGAGCCCACCGCCGCCTCGAAGGCCTCGAGCGTCGGGTCGATCTCGTGCGCGTGAAAGCTGCCGCGCACCGCGTCGAGCGTCTTCAGTCCGTCGCCGGTGATCACCAGCACGACGCGCTCGTCAGGGTCGATATCGCCGCGCCGCGCAAGCTCGCTCAGCACCGCGACGCTGACACCGCCGGCCGTCTCGGTGAAAATCCCGGTGGTCTCCGCCAGCAGGCCGATGCCCTCGCGGATCTGATCGTCGCTGACCGCGTCCACGCCGCCGCCGGTGCGGCGAGCGAGCTCGATGACGTAGGGCCCGTCAGCGGGGTTACCGATCGCCAGCGATTTCGCGATCGTGTTCGGCCTGACCGGCTGGCAGAAGTCCAGGCCGGCCGCGAACGCGTTCGCGACCGGGGCACAGCCGGTGGCCTGAGCACCGTTCATCGCAGGCTCGCGGCCCGCCACGAGGCCCAGCTCGATCCATTCGGCGAAGCCGCGGTGGATCTTTGTGAACAGCGACCCCGAGGCGACCGGGACGATGCAGCGGTCGGGAAGCTCCCAGCCGAGCTGCTCGACGATCTCGTAGGCGACGGTCTTGGAGCCCTCCGCGTAGTAGGGGCGCATGTTGATGTTCACGAACGCCCAGTCGCGGTCCGCGCACAGCTCCGTGCAGAGCCTGTTGACGTCGTCATAGCTGCCGTTCACGCCCACGAGGTTGGTCCCGTAGACGCCCGTCGCGAGGATCTTCTGCTCCTCGAGATCAGCGGGGATGAAGACGTATGAGTCCATCCCGAGTGCCGCGCCGTGGGCGGCGACGGAGTTGGCGA
>PMKB01000325.1 GCA_003157595.1 Solirubrobacterales bacterium | reverse complement strand
CCAGACCTCGCGCAGGTGCGCCACCGCGCGCACCGGATCGTGCTGGAGCACGGCGGCGAGCGCCAGTGCGCGCAGCGCTTCGAGCCCGTCCCAGCGACAGCCGCTCTCCTCCGCACGCACGACCGCCTGTTGCGCCCAGCGCTCGGCCTCGCCGGGCGCGCCACGCCCGGCCTCGAGCAGCGCGCGACAGCGCTCGTACTTGGGGCGGAACATCAGCTCGCGGTCCGATGACTGCGCCCACTCGTCAAGCAGCGCCGCCGCGGCCTCCCACTCGCCGCCACGCAGGTGCAGCTCACACATGTGCAGTCGCGCCAGCGCGTAGGACTCGCGCTCGCCGCGCTCGTCGGCCGCCGCCATCAGCGCGCTCAATGTCGAGCGGGCGGCGGCCAGCTCGCCGCGCCAGATGAGGCGCTGCCCGGCGATGCGCTCGGGGGACCCGGCGAGATAGGACGGAGTGTCGGACACCTCCCGGTAGCAGCGGCACTGCTCGTCAACCGGGCGCCCGGTGATGGCGCGGACCCACGCCAGGCCGTAGAACGCGAGCCGCTCGGCATCCGGTCGCGTCCCGCGGGCGACGCTGACGGCCTCCCGTGCCCAGCTGGCCGCCTCGGTGAGCCGCGAGACGGTGCTGCCCGCGGCGTTGGCGGCCTTCTTGGCCAGAACCGTTGCGCGCAGCGCGGGATCGTCGTCGCACTCGGCGAGCGCGTGATCGCGGTAGCGTGCGAGGTCGTCCATGGTCGTCGGGCCGACGCCCTCGGAGAGCATCAGCCACGCCCTCGCGCGCGGCGCCCCGGCCGGTAGCGACGACAGCGCCGGCGTGAGCAGGTCCGTCAGCCGCTGCAGCTCCCCCGCCGTCTCGAGATACGCAGCCAGGGCGAGCAGCCGCTCACTGCGCAGGTGGGAGTCGGCCGGCGTCAGCCGCAGCGCGTGCTCCGCCAGCTCGACCGCCTGCTGAGCACCGCCGCGCGCCGCCGCGTCGCCGGCGGCCGCCGCGACCTGGTCTGCGAGCGCCGCGTCATCGCCCTTGCTCGCCAGCGCGAGATGCTTCGCGCGCAGCACAGCGTCGGATGCCGTCCCCGCGAGTGCCAGGTGAAGCTCGCGCTGCTCGCCAGGCGACGATGCGTGCTTCGCGGCTGCGGCGAGCAGGGGGTGAAACGCGCGCACGCGGTCGGCGTGGACGACCACGAGCCCGCTGTCGATCGCGTCCTCGAGCGCGCCGGACCCGGCGAGCGCCGCCAGCTCGCGCGTGTGCACCTCGGCGCTCAAAGCGACGGCGACCAGCAGTCGGCGCTGCGGCGCCGCAAGCGAAGCGACGCGCGTCCCGAGCATCTCCTCGATCCCGCCGGGCACCGGGATGTCGTCGCTGATCTCGGGCAGGCCGCGCTCGAGGAGCACGCGTCCGAGCTCGAGCACGAACAGCGGGTTCCCGATCGTGATGTCGACGACGCGGCGCAGCAGCTGGCGCGACATGTTCAGGCCCAAGCGCTCGGCCAGCACACTGCGCGTGGCGCCAAAGCTCAGCGGCCCGACCGCCAGGCACTGCATCTGCCCGCGCTCGAACGTGGCCTCGATCGCGGACGGTTGGTCGCCGCGCCGCGAGAGCAGGAAGGCCACCGGCGCGTCGCCGACCCGGCGTGCCACGAACCCCAGAACCTCGGCGGAGGGCGAGTCGAGCCATTGGATGTCGTCGACTGCCAGCAGCACCGGCGCGTCGGCGCTCAATGCGCGAATCACGTTCAGGAAGGCCTGCGCGATGGCCTGCGGCTCCGGCGGCGGCCCGGTCGGCGTTGCGCGCAGCAGCGCCACCTCGAGCGCCGCGCGCTGCGCTTCGGGCAGCGCGGCCAGCGACGGCGTTCGGACGCCATCGCAGAGGTCGATCAGGGCGGCGAACGAGAGCTGTGCCTCGGCGCTGCTCGCACGCGCCGACAGAACGCGTGTCGCTCCCTCGGCCGCGATCGAGATGCCGGTCTCCCACAGCGTCGTCTTGCCGATTCCGGGGCCGCCGGTCAGGACGAGGCCGCGCGCCGGCTGGCAGTCGGCCATGAACTCGCGCAGCGCGACCAGTTCGGACTCGCGGCCGACGACACTCCCGTCCTGGTTCGCCTGGGCGGATCTCACCTGGTCTCCCTCCTGTCCGCGCAACCGCCACGAACGAGCGGCGAACGCGTGCCGGATTCCGCAGCCGCGGCGAGCACGACGTCGCAGCGGCACTGTAGCTGCGCCCTGCGGTCGCCGGGCGCCTCGCCCGGGCCGCGCTAGCTGGAAAGCCGCTGCGCCAACTGGCCCCGGGAACGCACGCCGAGCTTGGCGTAGGCGCGCGAGAGATGCACCTCGACGGTGTGCACGGTCACGAACAGCTCGCGGGCGATCTCCTTGTTCGAAAGACCGCCGGCCGCCAGCTCGGCCGCGCGCCGCTCGGACTCGGTCAGCTCGCCGGCCGGCCCGGGGCGTCGTGCCCCGACCCGCGTCAGCTCGGAGCGAGCCTGCGCGGCCCAGCCGGGCGAGCCAATCTCGTCAAACGTCCCCGCGGCCCGCTCGAGCGCGGCGCGCGCCAGCCCCCACTGTTTGAAACGACGCTGCGCGCGGCCGAGGGCAAGCAGCGAGCGGGCTGCGTCGAAGCGGAGGCCGAGTGCCTCGTAGGCGTCGGCGGCCCGCGCCAGCGCGGCGGCCGCCTCCGCGTCGTAGCTCTCCCCGACCAGCAGGATGAGCGCCTCGCAGCGGTCGGCGCCGGCGCGGGCCCAGGGATGCTCCTGCTCCTGCGCCAGCTCGCGCAGCCGCCCCGTGACGGCTCGCGCCTCGTCGAGCTCGCCGAGCTCCGCGAGCGTCTCGACCAGCTCAGGCGCGACCGGGAACGCGCCGGGCTCGCTCACGCCCTCGCGCTCGGTATGCCGCCACACCGCGCGCAGGCTTTCCGCCGCGACCGCCGGCTTGTGATCGAGCAGCGCTCCGAGCGCAAGCGCGCGCAGCCCCTCGAGCCAGTCCCAGCGGCAGCCGATCTCCTCCGCGCGCTGGATCGCCTCCCGGGCCCAAGGCTCCGCTTCCGCCACGCTGCCGCGCCCGGCGGCTAGCAGCGCGCGGCAGCGCTCGTACTTCGGATTGAACATGACCACGAGCTCGGAGGACTCGCCCCACTCGTCGAGCAGTACGCTCGCCGCGTCCCACTCCCCGGCGCGCAGGTGCAGTTCGCACATGTGCAGCCGCGCCAGCGCGTAGGACTCGTCCTCGCCCCGCTCGTCGGCGACCGACAGCAGCACCGTCAGCGCCGCGCGGGCGCGATCGAGCTCTCCTCGCCACACCATGCGCTGAGCCGCCACGCGCTCGGGCGATGCCGCGACATAGGAGGGGGCGCCCGACACGGCCCAATATGACTCGCACTGCTCCTCGATCGGCCGGCCCGTCAGCGCCCGCACCCACGCAGTGGCGAACAGCGCGAGCCGGTGGGCGTCGGGTTCGGTTCCGCGCGTCGCGTCAAGGGCCTCCCGCACCCAGGTTTCGGCCTCCGGCAGCCGCGAGACGGTGGCGGCCACGACGTTCGCCGCCTTCAGTGCCAGCACGGTCGCGCGCAGCGTCGGATCGCCTTCGGCCTCCGCGAGCGCGCGATCCTCGTAGCGCTCGACGTCGTCCATCGTCTTCGGCCCGACACCGTTGGAGAGCATCAGCCATGCCCGCGCGCGCGGCGCACCCTCCGGTAGCGAGCCGAGCTCCGGCGTGAGCATCTCAGTCAGGCGGCGCACCTCGCCCGCTCCTTCGAGATACCCCGCGACGGCGAGCACGCGCTCCGGCCGGCGCGGCGAATCGCGCGGTGTCAGCCGCAGCGCGTGCTCTGCCAGCTCGACCGCCTGCTCGCGGGCGCCCCTCGCGACCGCGCCCGCGGCCGCGAGGGCCACGGTGGCCGCGAGCTCGTCGTCGACACCAACGGCCGCCAGGGCGAGATGCTTTGCGCGCACCTCCGCGTCGCGCACCGTCCCCGCCAGCGCCAGATGGAGCTCGCGCTGCTCGCGCGGCGTCGAGGCGCTCTTGGCGGCCGCCGCGAGCAGGGGATGCGAGGCGCGCACGCGGTCAGCGGCGTCGGCGACCAGCAGTCCCCCCTCGATCGCTCGCTCCAGCGCCTCGGCGCTCTCGACCGCCAACAGCTCACTGCTGTGAAGGTCCGCGCTCAACGCGACCGCCACGAGCAGACGGCGCTGCGGTGCCGCCAGCGACGCCACCCGGGTCCCGAGCATCTCCTCGATCCCGCCGGGCAACGGAATGTCCGCGCCAACCTCCGGCAGACCGCGTTGCAGGAGCGCGCGTCCGAGCTCGAGCACGAACAGCGGGTTGCCGAGCGTGATCTCGACGACGCGGCGCAGCAGCTGGCGCGACAGGCTCAGGCCGAGCCGCTCGGCCAGCACCCGCCGCGTGGCGCCGACGCTCAGCGGCCCGACCTCAAGGCGCTCCAGCCGTCCGCGTTCGAGCGCCCGCTCGAACGCCGACGGATCATCGCCGCGGCGCGACAGCAGGAAGCCGACGGGCTCGCCGCTGAGCCGGCGCGCCACAAACGCCAGCGCCTCGGCCGAGGACGAGTCGAGCCACTGGATGTCGTCGATCGCGACGAGCAGCGGCGCGTCCGCGCTCAGATCCCGCAGCACGCCCAGAAATCCGAGCGCGATCGCGTGCGGCTCCGGCGGCGCCTCGCCCGGCTGCGCGCGCAGCAGCACCACCTCCAGCGCGGAGCGCTGCGGTGACGGCAGTCCGGCCAGCTGCGCCGTCGCCACGCGCTCGCAGAGGTCGATCAGCGCCGCGAACGACAGCTGCGCCTCGGCGCTGCTCGCCCGCGCCGACAGCACCCGCAGCCCGCGAGCAGTGGCGTCATCGATGCCCGCCTCCCACAGCGTCGTCTTGCCGATCCCCGGGCCGCCGCTCAGCACCAGCGAGCGCCCCGACGCAACGCCCTCCAGGAAGCCGCCCAGCAGGGCGAGCTCGGACTCCCGGCCTACGACGCGAGTTCGGCGTTCCGCCGCCTCGGCGCCCACATGTCACCGCCCGCTGCCAAGCGTGGAATGTACACGGCCCGGGCCGCGTTGATTGTCGCCCCAGGGGCTGTTCGGCTGGGTGCATGC
>PMKB01000331.1 GCA_003157595.1 Solirubrobacterales bacterium | reverse complement strand
CTGCTGGGCCAGAACGTGAACTCCTACGGTCGCGACCTGCGTGGCGCGCAGGCAAGCTTCGCGGGGCTGCTGGGTGAGCTCGACGCGATCGAAGGGCTCGACCGGATTCGCTACACGAGCCCGCACCCGAAGGACATGCGCGAGGACGTGATCCGCGCTCACGCCGAGCTTGAGTCGCTGTGCGAGCACATCCACCTGCCGCTGCAGTCGGGCTCCTCACGCGTGTTGCGTGCGATGCGGCGAACCTATGACCGCGAGCGCTACCTCGACCGCGTCGAGCTGATCCGCCGGCACGTGCCGGACGTCGCGTTGACCACCGACATCATCGTCGGCTTTCCCGGCGAGACCGAGCATGACTTCGAGCAGACGCTCTCGCTGGTCGAGCAGGTCGCCTACGACAGCGCGTTCACGTTCATCTTCTCGCCCCGCCGCGGTACCGAGGCCGCGATGGTGACCGAGGGCGTGGTTGCTCACGAGCAGAAGGTCGAGCGAATGGGGCGCCTCGTCGAGCTGGTCCAGCGCGGCGCGCGCGAGCGGGCCCAGCGCTTCGTCGGACGGACCGTGGAGGTGCTCGTCGAGGGTTCGAGCCGCACCGACCCCGACCGTCTGCGCGGACGCAGCCGCCACAACAAGGTCGTCAACTTCTCCGGCCTGGCCGGGGCTGGTGAGATGGCGAACGTGGCGGTGCACAGCGCGACCAGCCAGACGCTGGCCGGCGAGGAGCGCCTGCTTGCCCGCGCAGGCTGAGCGTCGCGGCTCGAGCACAGCGCTCGCGAACGAGCTGCGGCCGGTTCTCGTGCGCCTGGCGCGCGAGCTGCGCAAGGAGACCAGCCACCTGGGTGTCACCGGCTCTCAGGCGACGCTGCTGTGGCAGATCTCCGAAAACCCGGGCATCGGGCTGCGCGCGCTCGCCGAGCTCGAGGGCATCGCGACGCCGACCGTGTCGGGCTTGGTCGACCGGCTGGGCCGCGCCGAGCTCGTGGTTCGCGTGCGCTCCCAGACCGACCGCCGGCGCGTCGGGCTCACGATCACGCCGGCCGGCGCCCGCCTGCTGGTTGCGGTGCGCGCCCGGCGGACGGTCTGGCTGGCCGAGCGCCTGGAACGACTGGCGCCGTCCGAGCGCGCCGCGATCGAGGTGGCGCTCGCGCCGCTCGCCGGTCTGATCGTCGACGGCCGTTCCTGACCGCCGCAGCGCGGCGCCGTCAGCCGTGCGGCGCGGGGAAGAACGCCGCCTCGAGTTCCGCGATCGCGCCGTCATCCATCGGCGAGAGCGGTCCAAGCGCCTGCGCGTTGATCAGCGCCTCGGCCGTGGACTCGAGCACCTCGAGGCGGTCGAAGGCCTCGAGCACGGTGCTCCCCGTCACGAGCACGCCGTCGTTCTCGAGCACCGCGATCGGCTGCTTCGGCGAGACCAGCTCGGCAAGCGCCTGCGGGTCCTCGAACTGCAGGCGAAAACGGGCGGACACAGGACTGCGCACGACGAGCCGGCTCTCGGGGATCGTGCGCGTGTCGGGGACGGCGTTGGTGATGCTGAACGCCGTCACGTTGACCGGCGCGGCGTTGACGATCGCGCCGATCTGCGGATGGCGGCGATAGATCGCCTCGTGCAGCGCCGTCGCATGGCTCGGTCTTGATCCGGCCGTTGCACGGCCGGCGTCAATCCGAACCAGATCGGAGCGCTCAAGCGCTCCGCGGTCGCGGTCGTGGGGCGTGATGACGAACGACGCCCCATCGACGCGGGCCGAGAAGGTGCCGTGGGTGCTGATGAACAGGCGCTGGCGGTAGCCGCGGCGGACGAAGTCCTGCAGCGTCGTGCGCACCTCCTGCTCGGCGGTCGTGGGTGCCCCGGGCGGCGTTGGCTCGACGGCGTCTCCGGTTTGCTCGCCTGCGAGCGCGAGGTCGGCATCTGAGAGCTCGCGGATCTCCCCGCCGAGCAGGCGGGCCTTGATGATGCTCTTGCCGGCGAACTCGAAGGTCTCGAAGCGCTGGAAGGCCTCCGGCAGATCGGCGCCGACCGCGACGGCGCCGTGGTTCTCGAGGATCACGCAGCTGTGGCGGGCGCCCAACGCACCCGCGATCGACTCTCCGAGCTCGGCGCTGCCGGGGAGCCGGTAGGGGGCGAACGCTCCGGTGCCGCAGATCCGCCAGGCCTGGTGAAAGACGCGCGTCGCGGGGACCTGCTGGACGATGCTGAACGCGACGAGCGCCATTGGATGCGCGTGAACGATCGCGTGCACGTCGGGGCGGGTGCGATAGATCGTCTGGTGCAGCGGCAGCTCCGAGGACGGCGGCGCCTCGCCCTCCCACGAGCCGTCGGGGCGCACGAGCACGATGTCGGAGCGCTGCAGGCGGCCCTTGTCGATCTTCGCCGGCGTGATCCAGACCTCGCCGCCCGGGTCGCGAATCGAGAGGTTGCCGCCGGAGGTGGTCGTCATCCGGTAGCCGTAGATTCGCGCCATGTACTCGACCAAGAGGTCACGCGGGTGCGTGTAGAGGTCGCTTCCCATCTGGCACTGAGACTAACCACATGGCCCTGGGGGCGGCGGCTTCACCAGCGGCGCGCGCGGCGCGAAAGCGCCGGGCCCGTGGGTTCTGCGCCGCGGCCAGGCGCTACCCTGCCGTGGATGGGTGCGCACGGGCCCCGCCACGCCAACGGCGGCGCGCATGCCGGACACGCGCACGGCGTTGGCGCTGGCGAGCGCGACCGGCGAAGGCTGAGCCTCGCGCTCGCGCTGATCCTCGGCTTCATGCTCGCAGAGGTGATCGCCGGAGCGTTGGTCCATTCGCTCGCGCTGCTCTCCGACGCCGCGCACATGCTCGCCGACGCCGGGGCCATCGGGCTCGCGCTGTTTGCGATCCGGCTCGCCGCCCGGCCCGCGAGGGGCGCGATGACCTACGGGTTGGGGCGCGCGGAGATTCTCTCGGCGCAGTTCAACGGTGCGACACTGCTCGTGCTCGCCCTGCTGATCGTCTACGAGGGAATCCGCCGGTTGATCACGCCAGCAGATGTCGGTGGGGCCACGGTGGTGGTGGTCGCGCTGGCCGGTATCGCCGTCAACCTCGCCGCCACCTCCATCCTTGCCAAGGCCAACCGGTCGTCGATGAACATCGAGGGGGCGTTCCAGCACATCCTCACCGACCTCGCTGCGTTTGCCTTCACCGCGATCGCCGGGATGCTGATCATCACGACCGGCTTCAGGCGTGCCGACGGGATCGCGTCGCTCCTCATCGCCGCGATCATGCTCAGGGCTGCCTACGCTCTCCTGCGCGACTCTGGCCGCGTCTTCCTGGAGGCTGCTCCCAGAGGGATCGACCCCGATGTCATCGGACGAGCGATGGCCGGCCAGGCCGGCGTGAGCGAAGTGCACGACCTGCACGTGTGGGAGGTCGGCTCCGGGTTTCCGGCGCTCTCCGCACACGTGCTCGTGGGCCGAGAAACCGACTGCCATGCTGTTAGACGGGACCTCGAAGCGCTGCTCAAGGACCAGTTCGCACTCGACCACACCACACTCCAGGTCGAGCACCAACGCGACGAGCTGATCGCCATCGAGCCGACCGAGCCCGGGATGGGTTCAACGCACGGCACGTTGTAGGCCTCGCCGGCGAACGCGCGGGCCGCTACCCTCCAGTCGCCCCCGCGGGCCATAGCTCGCACCGGGGCGGCGCAACACTGACGGGAGGATCACGGATGAATGCCCTGCGGCGCGCGCAGGACACGGGGAGCCAGCTTGTTTGGCGGCGGATATCGCTGCGGGGCGCGCTCGCGGCCGTGGCGGTTGTGGTCGCGCTCGCCGGTGGCGTGAGCGCGGCGCCGGCGTCGGCGGCCGGCACGCCCTACGTGGACGGGATCTCCGACCAGAACCTCGGCCTTTGGAACGGCGACTACCAGGACGCCTCAGGCCTGTTCAGCCTGACCTTCGACAGCTTCTTCGCCGACGCGTGGGTCGGCGTGCCTGGCTCGCAGCACCTCCAGTACGCGCGCTTCGTCACGGCGCCGGATGCGGTCGCGCAGGGCGGCGCCTGCGAGGCGAACCTTGCCGAGTGGTTCACCTACGTGACCCAGACGCTGCATCTGATTCCGGTCATCGCCGTCTGGGATGTCGCCGAGGGCGGCTGTGCCAACCACGGCCAGCCGTCGGTCGGCGCGTACACGACCGACATCTCGCAGCTGCTGACCTATCTCGACGGGCTCTATCCCGGGACGACGGTTCCCTACATCGAGGCCTGGAACGAACCGAACTCCTCAAGTGTGTCGGCGGCGAACGCCGCGGGCTACTGGACGGCTGCCAACACCGTCTGCGCAACCGCCGGATGCACGGCGATCGCAGGCGATTTCGTCGACAACGACCCCGACCAGGGCGGGCAGCCGTTCAATCCCGGCTGTGCGCCGGGCCTCACCTACAACGCGCTCGCGAGCTATGAGGATCAGTACGTCAGCGCGCTCGCCGGCGCCACCCCCGCGATCTGGGGATTTCACCCCTACTTCGCCGTCAACTGCGAGCAGTCCGCCTCGGTGACGACGTTCGAGGACAACCTGCCCACCCCTTCGGGGCAGGTCTGGTTCACGGAGGTCGCGGCGTGGGAGTGCATCAAGGGCAAGTCGACCGCGAGGGGCGTCACCCAGCAGAACGTCGACGCCCAGTATCTCGTCAACACGCTGATGTCGCCAAGTGCGCCCGACCCGCCGGCCCACGTCTTCTACTACGAGATGGCGGCCCCGGGGTACACGCTTTCGTGCTCGAAGTACTCCGACTCGGAGCTGTATGAGGCGAGCGCCGACCCCGGCTTCCTCTATGCGCGAGCGGCGGCGGCGACGATATTCGGCGCCGACGCAACGCTGGCCGCCGCCACCGGTTCGCCCAGCGGCGTGACCTCGACCCACGCGGCGTTCAACGGCACGGTCACGCCGGGAGGGACCTACGAGGCGTCCTACTACTTCCTCTACGGGCCGAGCACCTCCTACAGTTCGCAGACCGCCCCGGTGGCGATCGGCCCGGGGCTCGCGCCGCAGGCTGTCAGCGCCGCCGTGGACGGCCTGGCGCCCGGCAGCGCCTACCACTTCCAGCTCGTCGTGACCGACACCAACGGCGCGACGGTCTACGGCCCGGACGTGCTGATGGCGCCCGTCGTCGTGTCGGCGAACGCGACGACCGTGACGGCCGGCCGCCCGATCACGGTCTCCTGGAGTGGAATATCCAATCCGACGAGCACCGACTGGATCGGGCTCTATCAGCCGGGCGCCCCGGCGGGCTCATATCTCGACTGGTTCTACGCCGACAGCTGCACCAAGGTCGGCAGCGCAGCGACGGCGCCGGCATCCGGGTCCTGCACCTACACGATGCCCACGACCGCAGGGACCTACCAGCTCGAGCTGTATACCGGCCCGGCCGGCGGCCTGATCACGACATCGAGCTCGATCGCGAGCGTGCCGCCCCCACCGGTCCAGAACGGCGCACCGGTGATCAGCGGAGCGAGCGGCCATGGCCGTGCCTACGTGCGCGACACGCTGTCGTGCTCCGACGGCACGTGGTCCAACGCGCCAACCGCCTTCGCCTACGCGTGGGCCAGCGACGGCGCCGCCGTGGTCGGTGCGACAGGCCAGAGCTATGTGGTCGCGCCCATCGAGCTGGGCCACGCGCTCTCCTGCAGCGTCACCGCTTCAAATGGGGGAGGCGCCGGAGCGCCGGCGATCAGTGCTGCGGTATCCGTCGCATCGGCGCAGCCGGTGAGCAGCGCTTCGCCGTCGATCTCCGGGAGCGCGATCGTCGGCACGCGCCTGAGCGAGTCGCACGCAACCTGGTCGAACGCCCCGACCTCCTACACCTACCAGTGGCAGCGCTGCGACCGTGGCGGAGGACATTGCCACGCGATTGCTGGTGCGAAGGGCCGCACCTATACGCTCACCGCCGCCGACGCCGGGTCGACCGTCAGGGTGGCGGAGACCGCGAGCAACGCTCGATCAAAGAGCGCCGCCGCGTCATCACACCTCACGGCCGTCGTCAAGCCGCCGCCCCCGAATACGCTGCTGAGCGCTGAGACGATCGACCGCAGCGCTGACAGCGCCAGCTTCCGCTTTCGGGCCGGCGGCAGCTCGACGGGCTTCGAGTGCGCGCTGGTTCGCAAGCCGACGGCGGTGCATGCCAAGACGCGGCCGCCCAACTACGCCGCCTGCGGCTCGGCGGTCACCTTCACGCGCCTGCAGGCCGGCAGCTACGTGTTTTACGTGCGCGCCGTCGGCCCCGGCGGGCGCGACCGGACGCCGGCCACCTACGCGTTCGCGATTCCCTGACCACGCGCCAGCCCCGCCCAGGTGTCTGGCACCAGGCGCACGCAGTCCATTGGCGGAGGTGGGGATGGGGCGGCGGTGAACGGTGGCTCGGCCGGGGGTGGGGCGCGCAACGTCTGCCCGCCATGCGAACATATGTTCGTGCGCTGGACGAACCTGACGCTCACCGACGAGGAACAGCGCCGGCTGCCCGGCTACCGCGACGAGGCGGTCGTGCGGCGGTTCGACGCCCCGGAGGCCCTGGACATCCGCTTCTACGAGGTGCGGGCGCGCTCGGTGCTGAACCGCGTGCCCGAACGCTCGCCGATGCCGTTCCGCTGGACCGTGAACCCCTACCGCGGGTGCACGCATGCCTGCGTGTACTGCTTCGCGCGCCCGACCCACCGCTACCTGGACTTCGACGCCGGGCGCGACTTCGAACGCGAGATCGTCGTCAAGGTCAATGCCCCCGAGGTGCTGCGCGGCGAGCTCGCGCGGACGAGCTGGACCCGCGAGCACGTGGCGCTGGGGACCAACACCGATCCCTATCAGTGGGTCGAGGCGCGCTACCGGCTGATGCCAGGCATCTGGCAGGCCCTGCTCGAGCACCGCACGCCGTGTTCGGTGCTCACCAAGTCACCGCTGCTGCTGCGCGACCTGCCGCTGCTTGCGGAGCTTGCCGCGGAGGGCCTCCTCAGCGCGGCGCTCTCGGTGCCGACGCTCGACGAGCGCGCCTGGCGCGCGACCGAACCACACACCCCGCACCCGGCGGCGCGGCTCGAGGCGGTTCGTGAGCTCACGCGCGCCGGTGTGCCGACCAGCGTGCTCGTTGCGCCGCTGATGCCGGGGATCAACGACGATCCGCGGTCGGTGCGCGAGATCGTCGAGCGGGCGCGCGCCGCCGGCGCGATGGCTTACGTCGT
>PMKB01000062.1 GCA_003157595.1 Solirubrobacterales bacterium | reverse complement strand
GACTTCAAGAACACCGTGCTGATCATGACTTCGAACATCCGCCCGGAGCCCGGCGGGCTGCGCGAAGCGCTGCTCGAGCATTTCAAGCCCGAGTTCATCAACCGCCTCGACGACATCGTCGAATTCGAGCCGCTCTCGCGCGAGCAACTCGGCGAGATCGTCACGCTGCAGCTGCGCCGCGTGGTCGAGCGCCTCGCCGAGCGCAAGATCACACTCGAGATCTCCGCTGCAGCGCGCACGCTGCTCGGCGACCTCGGCTACGACCCCGTCTACGGCGCCCGGCCGCTCAAGCGCGTGGTGCAGAAGCAGCTGGTGGACCGCCTCGCGACCGGCATGCTGGACGGCTCCATCCGCGAAGGCGACGCGATCAGGGTCGCGGCCGACGACGGGGCGATCGTGTTCGAGAAGGCGGGCGTGGCCGCCGCCGCGTGAGGCGCCGCAAGCGCTGCCTCACGCGCTCAGGAGCCGATTCGGCGGCGCATGCCGAGCGCGCTCTTGGCGCCGCTGCGCACCAGGCGCGATACCTCGAGCGCACGCACGAGCTTCCGCAGCTCGTGGCGCTCCGAGCGCGACAGATTCGAGGGCTTGCCCCTGGACTTGCGCAGCAGGTGCGCCAGCCGCGTTCGATGCTCGGCGGGGATCGTGTGCCAGTGGCGGTGTGCCACCAGCCCGAGCTGCCCGAGTGTCAGGGCGGTGCCGAGCGGTCCGATCCGCCGCAGGGCGGTGCGCAGTCCCATGGGCATGCAGCCTACCCGGCGCTGAGGGGCGACGAACCGGCCCGCGCCGCCGCCTCAACGGCGACAGCGCGGGCCCGCGCTCGCGGGCTGTTGCGCGAGGCTGCTAGCCCGAGACGACGGTGCCGAAGAAGCCGCAGCCGGCGTAGCTGCCGAACGAGGTCGCGTTCTGGTAGCCGATGTTGCCCGTGACCGTCTGCCCGGCGGCGCTGGCGTAGGAGAACGCTGTCTCACCGGCGTTGGCCGGGCCGAGCGGCGCAAGGCTCGCCGCTCCGAGCGTGCTCGTCTGGCTGCCGAAGCTCCCGGTGTTGTCGCGGCCGCTGACCGTCAGCTCGGAGTCCGCGCTCGCCGGGCCGTTGGCCTGGAGGCTGGCGTTTCCGGAGCTGTCGCAGTTCGCGAGGATCGTCAGGCCGTCGGTGCTGTAGAGCGTCGCGGTCGAGGTGCCCGACGCGGGCGTCGGCTCCTTCAGCAGCAGCTTGGTGACCGTCTGACCGTCGACAGTGGTCGCCGCCGGGTTCGCCGGGCCGGTCGCACCGGTGGCACCGGTGGCGCCGGTTGCTCCGGGCGCTCCGGCCGGTCCGCGCGTGCCGTTGGCTGCGAAGGTGACGCTCACCCAGCCGCCCGAGCAGCCGTGGCCCGGCTTCCAGATGTGCACCTGGCCGCCGTTTTTCTGCGCGCAGCCGGTGATCGCGCCGTTTGTCCCGACGAACGAGCTGCTGGTGGCCGCGTAGGCAACGCCGCCGAGCGCCGCGAACAGCGCGCCAACCAGCGCCAGCTTCGCCGCCGTGGATCTCACTCGAAAAATGCGTCGCATGCGATGCCTCCATTCGTGGTCTATAGACCAGGGAACTCGGCGCGACGCCACAGGTTGCGGCTGCTCACGAAGCTCTTATGCGGCGGCTTTCGCCGCCGAGCGCAAGTATTCGTGGGGCCGGCGCGGTCGCGCGCCGGCCCCACGGTGTTGATCTGAGCGGCTCCGCCGGGGAGCCGCGGGCCTGCTCAGGCCTTGCGTGCCTTGAGCAAGCGCACGTTGAGGACCTTCGTCTGCGCCGAGCCGTTGCTCGGGCTGAAGGCGACCGTGACGCGCACGTGCAGGCGTGAGCCGATCCGACGGGCGTTGCTCAGCAGCGCCTCCGCGGCCTTGTCGGGGCGCAGCGTGATCTTGAGCAGACCGGCCGCGGTCCGCGTGACCTTGATCGGGCCCCAGGCAGCCGCCTTGCCGTGCTTGGCGGCGTGGGCCGAGGGGTGCATCCCGAACGCCTGGATCGTCCCTGCGCCCGACAGCTTCAGCATCACGACGACGTCGCCGTTGGCCAGCCGCTTGTCGCTGATGATCTTGAACGTGTACGCCGGCGCGCTGACCGGCGGCGTGTTCGAAACGACCGGCAGCGCGGTCTGGGTAAGCGTCTGCGTGGCGGCGACGGCGCCGGCCGATGTGTCGGTCGCGGTGATCGTCGCGCTGCCGGGTGTCGTGGTTGAGGTGATCGTGGCCTGATAGGTGCCGGGCGTTGAGCCCACGGTCACGGCGCCGACGTGCTGGCTGTCGTTGCTCGTGAACGTGACGGTGTCACCGGAGACCGGGTTGCCGAACGGGTCGGTCACCGTCGCGGTCGCGACGGTGCTCGTCGTGCCGTCGGCGGCGATCGATGACGGGCTCAGCGTGAACGTCACGGTGGTCGCGGGACCGGCCGTCTGGGTCAGCGTGCGGCTGCTGGAGACCCCGCTCACGGATGTGTCGGTGGCGCTGATCGTCGCGGTGCCGGCCGTCTTGGTCGAGGTGATGGTCGCCTGGTAGGTGCCCGGGGTCGTGCCGGCCGTCACAGGGCCGATCGTCTGGCTGCCTGTGCTGTGGATCGTCACGGCCTCGCCTGAGACGGCGTTGCCGTTGGCGTCGGTCACGGCCGCCGTCGCCGTCGCGGTCGAGACGCCGTTGGCGTTGATCGAGGCGGGACTCAGCGCGAGCGTGAGAGCCGTCGCCGGGCCGGCAACCTGGGTCAGCGTGCGGGTGTTGGAGACGGTGACCGAGGTGTCGCTGGCCGTGATCGTGGCGGTCCCGGCCGTCTTGGTCGAGGTGATGGTCGCCTGGTAGGTGCCGGGGGTCGTGCCAGCCGTCACAGGGCCGATCTTCTGGCCGCCTGTGCTCTGGATCGTCACGCTGTCACCGGAGACCGGGTTGCTGTTGGCGTCGGTCACGGTCGTCGTCGCAACGCTCGTGGAGCTTCCGTCCGCCGTGATCGAGGACGGGCTGAGCGCGAGCGCGACGCTCGTCGCCGGGCCCACGGTCTGGGTCAGCGTCTGGGTGTCGGAGACGCCGCCGACCGATGTGTCGGCTGCGGTGATGGTTGCCGTTCCGGGCGTCTTGGTGGAGGTGATGGTTGCCTGGTAGGTGCCGGGCGTTGAACCCGCGGTCACCGCACCGACGTTCTGGCTGCCGGCGGATCCGATCGTGACGGTGTCCCCGGAGACCGGGTTGCCGTGTGTATCGGTCACCGTCGCGGTGGCGAGCGTCGTTGAGCTTCCATCGGCGGTGATCGACGACGGAGCGAGTGCGAGCACGACGCTTGTCGCGGGGCCCGCGGTCTGGGTCAGCGTTTGGGTGTCGGAGACGCCGCTGACCGATGTGTCGGTCGCGGTGATCGAGGCCGGGGCGGCCGTTGTCGTTGAGATAATGGTTGCTTGGTAGGTGCCGGGTGTCGCGCCTGCGGTCACGGCACTGATGCCCTGGGCGCCGGCGGATCCGATCGTGACGGTGTCCCCGGAGACCGGGTTGCCGTGTGCATCGGTGAGCGTCGCGGTAGCGACGGTGGTCGAGGTGCCGTTGGCGGTGATCGAGGCCGGAGCCAGGACGAGTACGGCGCTCGTCGCCGGACCGGCGACCTGGGTCAGTGTTTGGCTGTCAGAGACGCCGGTGACCGATGTGTCGGTTGCGGTGATGTTGGCCGTTCCGGCCGTTGTGGTCGACGTGATCGTGGCTTGGTAGGTGCCGGGTGTGGCGCCTGCGGTCACCGCGCCGATCTGCTGCGCGCCGTTGCTCGTGATCGTGATGTTCTCGCCCGAGATCGGGTTGCCGTGGGCGTCCGTCATGGTTGCGGTCGCGACCGTTGTCGTGAAGCCGTCAGCGGTGATCGAGGAAGGACTGAGCGCGAACTTGGCCTGCGTCGCAGAGCCGGCGATCGTGAACAGCGACACAGTGTTTTCGTTGCGGTCCGCCGTGGCTAGCAAGCCGCCATCGGGACTGAAGGCCAACCCGACAGGGCGCCATCCCGTAGCTTCGTCGCTGGCCGGGCTTTGCGGCAGCGGTGTTAGCTGGCCGCTCGCGTCACCGACGCCGAATAGGGACACGGAGGCGGAACCAAAGTTCTCGGTCGCGAGCAGCGCGCCGTTGGGACTGAACGCGACCGCGAACGGATAGGTGCCTGTATCCGCGTTGCTGGCCGGGCTCTGTGTGACCGGCGTGAGCTGCCCGGTCGCTTCATCGACCGTGAACGCGGAGACCGTGCTGGATTCGTAGTTGGCCGTTGCGAGAAGCCCGCCGTCTGGGCTGAAGGCAACTGACGCGGGGCCCGATCCGGTGTCAGCGTTGCTGGCGGGGCTCTGCGCGACCGGCGTGAGCTGCCCAGTCGCCTGGTTAACCGTGAAGGTCGAGACGGTATTGGAGTCGTAGTTCGCCGTTGCGAGCAGTCCGGTGGGGCTGAAGGCAACGGACGCCGGGCCCGATCCCGTGTCAGCGTTGCTGGCAGGACTCTGTGTGACCGGCGCGAGCTGTCCGGTCGCCTGATCGACGGTGAAGATCGAGACGGTGTTGGTGTCGACGTTCGCCGTTGCGAGCAGGCCTCCGCTCGGAGTGAACGTAACCGAGAACGGCCCAGATGTCGTGTTCGCCTTGCTGGCGGGGCTCTGTGTGACAGGGGTGAGCTGCCCGGTTGCTTCATCGACGGTGAAGACCGACACCGTTTGGGAGGTGTAGTTCGCGGTGGCTAGCAGCCCGCCACTGGGGCTGAAGGCGACCGAGTACGGGCCCGATCCGGTGTCCGCGTTGCTGGCGGTGCTCTGCGTGACCGGCGTGAGCTGGCCGTTTGTCTTGTCAACCGTGAACACCGACACGGTGCTCGAGGCCCAGTTGGCGGTCGCGAGCAATGCGCCGTCCGGGCTGAAAGCGACGGAAAAGGGCTCCGTGCCCGTGTCAGCGTTGCTGGCAGGGCTCTGCGTGACCGGCGTGACGATGACCGGGTCGATGCGCAGCGGATAGACGGCGTGGGCGTCGGTGACAGTGATCGTCAGGCGGTGCGCGGCGATGCTCAGGCGCGCCGGGACGCGGTGTCCGCGGGCGTCGGTGACGACGAGGTTCTCGTAGTGAAGCGTTCCGGCGCGCGAGGTGAAGGTAGCGTCCTGTCCGCCGGCGCTCACGCTGGCGGTCAGGTTGCCGGCCAGCTGCTGAGAGATCTGCAGCGTGCCGCTGCCTGCCGGGCGGTGCGTGAGCGTGAAGCCCTGCTCGACGCCCAACGGGCCGTTGACAAACCACTCGGCGATCGCCGGCGAGGAGTAGGCGATGCGGTTGTGACTCACCTGGGGCGAGCCGAGCACCGCGGGAGCGAGTGAGCCGATGCGCCCGACCGCTAGTGCCGACAGGCCGAACTTCAGTCCATGGCGGCCGGCGACGGCGACGCGGTCGCCGTTGAATGTGGCGCGCAGACCCTGATCGGGGTTGCTCAGTGCGACGGCGCCATGCGAGGACTGCGCCGCCCAATAGGAGTGCAGATCGGCACCCAGCGAGCGCGAGACCGTCGCCCGCTCGGCGACCGGCACTGACAACCACCCGTGCTGCGCGGTCGCCGTCTGCGTGCTCGCCGGCGACCCGGCAGGCGAGCGACCGGGAGCGCCCAGCGTGAACGCCAGCGCGGCCGCCGCAGCGACGATCAGCACGCCGGCGAGGATGGTGCGCACACGCCGTGCGCCGGCAAAGCCCATCGGAGCTTGGTCGTGCACCGTTTCGACGCCCGTGGCGCCCGTCGCTCCCGCAAACCCGATCCGGCGTCCTGAGTAGTTCATCGTGCTCCTACGGCTCGCATTGATGCCCAGGTCACTGACGGGGAGGGCACGGAAGTCCCCGGCCGAGTCGATCAGCCGCTTCGAAGCGTAGGTGCGTGTCCGCGCACCCAAAGGGTGGGTTTATCCCCCCTGTGCGGGTGGGTAGCTACCAGGTCATCCGGGCCGCGCGGCGCGCGGACCAGGGCACGAGCCCGGTCGCTACGGCGTCCACCAGTCGTCGTTCTCGCGGGCGAACAGGACGCGTTTGAGCGCAGCACCGGCGTGCGGCTGCGGCCAGGCGTGCTCGAGCTGCGCGCGCGCCCCCTCAGCATCGCGGGCAACGACCAGCAACCAGAGCTTCGCGAGCGCCGCCAGCCGGCGCGGCTCGGGCGGCTCGAGCGGCCCAAACGCCGACAGCCAGTCGCGCAGAGGCGTCGGCGCAGTCCCCGACGCATCTTCGACCACCTGCTTGAGCCACGGCGGCACGACTGGCGCTGCGGCCGGCGCGGCCTCGGTGCCGAGGCCGCGAAGCCTTCGCGCAACGGTCAGATCGAAGTCGGAGGCTCCCGGACGGACGATCTCGCGGGTGCGAAACGAGAAGGCGGCGCGCAACGCCGGCCACTGCGCGTACCACAAGGCGAGCAGTGCCTTCGCCGCGTCGCCGAGATCCTCGTGTGCCACGATCCGCTCGCCACCCGCCTCGTAGGCTGCCAACGCGAGACGTTCGAGCAACTCGCGATCGACCGGCGCCACCGGGAGGTAGTTGGGGACGGCAGGTGCGGCATCGTCGAGCGCGATCGGTGCGCGGTAGCTGCCAAGATACGCCACGCCGCGCGACGGTCGCCGCGGCAGGCCGAGCAGCACCTCCAGCGTGCCGGCCTTGGCAAGCTCGGCCTCGCCGACGACGAGCGCGTGAGCCCATACCGCGCCGGGTCGGGGCAGCTCGGTGGCACTCCAGGTGACGCAGAACGCGTACTCCGAGCTTTCCGCCAGCGCGAGCCCGGTCACGAGCGGCGCCGAGCCGTCCGCCATGGCGGCGTCTGTCGCGCTCAGCAAGGCCACCGCGGTCGCCGGGGGCAGCTCCCGCGAGCCCGTGAGCAGCCGGTGTCCGTCGTCGTAGCCGAACAGGAACTGGTCGGCGACTCTCACGAGCCCCAGATCGCCCACCGGATCGGATCGACCAGCGAGACAGCTCGACCGTCGCGATCCTCGGCGAAGACGCGATCGCAGATCTCCCCCTTGGCGAGCAGCTCGTCGCGGTCCTCGAGCGCTCCTCCCTGGGCGGATACGCCGAAGACCTCGAAGTCCGCGACGTCGCGGTTGCTCTCGAGCGTCGCCAGGACGCCGGGAAGCCGCGCAGCCATCCACTCGTAGGGCGTCGGCTTGGGGTCGCCGCCGACCCGGTCCCAGGCGGAGATGACGACGCCAACGCGGATCGGACGGCGATCGCTCCAGCATTCGGCGAGGTTCTCGAACACGTCGATCAGCTCGGCGGCTGTGCACGCGTGCTCCTGCGCCTGGAAGCGGACGGCGTCGCCGGGATGGAACTCAACGTCGTCCGGCGCGGACTCGCCGTGCCCGCCCGGCGCCGTCTGCTCACCCGCGGCCGCCACGACGATGCGCTGCGGCACACGCAGGCGCTCCGGGTGGATGAACACGAGGATCGCCGTCGCGTCCGTGCAGGCGGCGAGCAGCCGGGGGTACCAGATTCGCCGCTCGGCGAGGACGCGCAGCGACTCGCCCGAGGTATCGGGGATCAGCAGGTCCGCGGGACCTTCCGGTTCGAAGTAGACCTCGACCGCCAGCTCCTCGTCGGCGTCCAGGGCGGTGCGGTCCGGCTCTTCGCCACGAGCGACCTGGTCGGCGAGTCTTTGGACGTAGGAGCGATCGCCGCTGAAGCTCGCCTCCCGTACCGACGCCTCGAAGGGAGACTGGATCAGCGCCCAGAAGGCACCCAGGAACGTCGACTTCCCGGTTCGCGGCAGGCCAAGGAAGACGAGCCGCGGTCGCGCCGGCTCGGTCATGCGCGAAAGGCCGCGATGCTACGCCCGGGCGCCACCTCCGGCACGGATATGGGCGCGCGCGGCCGGTCGTTGAGACACAGCCAGCTGATCCACTCGGCAAGTCCCTGACGCTCCGCGCGCACGAGCGCGACGGCTGCCGTTTGCACGCAGATCGCCTCGGGATCGGATCGCCGCGCCAGGTCGAGCAGCTCTGGCTCGTGGCGCGTGAGCGCCTTCGCCCCGGACTCGGTGAGGCTGTCGCTCTTGGTGAGGACCACTGCGATCCGGGCGCTCTCACGCACGACCCCCGGCGCTTGCAGTGCCGCCAGCAGACGCCGCGCGCGCGTGACCGCGATCTCAGACTCGCCGGGCACCGACAGCGCCTGTGCGTCCAGCACGACGGCGAAGCGGTCTGCTCGCGCCGCCCACGGCAGGGCATCGAGCAGCGGCTGCCCCTCGCGCACACGCTCGAACTGCTCGCCGGCCAGGTCCGAAAGCAGCAGCTCGACGCGGCGGCCGTCGGGGCGGCGGACACGCAGGTGCAGCACGCCGTCGTCTTGCGACTGCGTCGCGGGGAACTGCGCGCGCGGCTGACCCGCCGCCAGTCGCGCCCAATGCGCGCGGCGCTCGAAGCCGCGGGCGCAGCGGCTTCCCGCGAGGCGGTGGCCCGCGAGCCCGTCCTGCTCGAGGAACTGCTGCCAGAGCATGGCGGTGAGCGCCGTCTTTCCGGTCGCCGACTCGCCCATCAGCAGGACGAGCCGGGCGCCGCGCCGCCCGCTCAGCGCGCGCGCCTGCTCGAGCGTCATCGCGTCCTCGACCGTGACCAGAGGCTGTTCGACACCGGCCGTAGCGTCGTCGGGCAGGCGCCCCGGCCGCTGCGTCTGCTCGCGTGTCTCGAGCGCGACCTCGTCGATCTCGGCCATTCAGCCGCTCGCCCGCACGAGCAGCAGCTCACGCATCGTCTGCGCCGCGATTTCATATCCGGGACGGCGGATCGTCGGATCGACGCCGAGGCGCGCGGCAGCTGCCACCCAGTCGTTTTCGCCCGCCAGGGCGACCCACGCTGCGTTGCTCGTGAGGATCGGGAACAGAGGTCCCGCGGGGGAGGGGTCCAGCTCGACCCGGCCGGCGGCTGCCGCGATGGCGTCGGCAAGCACGTACTCCTCCTCGCCGCGGGCACCCAGCACGCGGCGCAGGATCTCGCGTGCCGTCGGGATCTCGGCTTTGAAGCGGTGGCGATCGGCGAGCTCGAGACCGGCCCGCAGCAGCCCGTCATGCGGGTCGGGCGCCGTCGAAGCGCTGCCCTGCGCGGCAAACGCCCACCACAGCACGTCGAGCTCCTCGTCGGCGGCGTCGCTGCGCGCTTCGAAGCGTTGCGCGAGTCCGCCGAGGATGCCATCGAGCTGCTCCGCGAGCAGCTTGGTCGCGTTCGCCAGCCGGTCGACGGCTTCGCTTGCCCTCCAGCCGTTCGCGGCGAAGCTCGGCATGTTCTTGAACAGGCTCTCGAGCTCCAGTCTCGGCATCGAGACGCGTTCGCGCAGGCTCCCGAAGCGCCTGGCCTGTGCTGCTCGAGCCAGCTGCGGAAGCTCCGCGACCGGCGCGTACAGGCCGGCGAACTCGGCCGAAAGGATCGCTGCGGCGACGATCGAAGCGGTCAGGTTGTCGTTCTCGAGTGCGCGAGCGAGGGCCGCGCTGGCCACCAGATGGGGCTCGAGGTCGGACGGGCTCGCGGCGAAGCTCGGATCGTAGACCGACACCGCGGCGCACAGCGCCTCGAAGATGAAGCCACCGTCGCGGCCCACGGCGTAGGCGACCAGATCGAGTGCGGCGGCGGGCTCGAGCGTGCCGCCAACGCCCTCGGCGGCTTGGCGCAGCGCAGTGAAGCGCGCCGACGCGGGCAGCAGTTCCACGCTCTCGACCCAGCGCGGGAAGCGCTCAACGAGCACCGTCATCGCCCAAGCCTACGTCAGACACCACGCTGGTGCAGGAAATACCCTCGCGGCGCTCAGCGAGCCCTGGCGTCCCAGTTCAGCCGCTGGTAGTCGAGCACCACCGGCTGGCCGAGTTCGGCGAGCGTCGCGTCGAGAAACGGGGCGTGCAGCTCCGCCGGGAGGTGCTCGAGGTAGGGCGCGAAGATGACCGTCTCGAGGAACTCGCGCGGCGCCGGCGGGGTTGTCGGGGCAGGCTGGAGCCAGCACGCCGACACGTCGAAGCCCGCGCGCACCAGTCGCTCGCGGGTCGCCTCGACGCCGGCGTAGTGCCAGAACTCGCCAATCGCCGCGAGGTGCTCCCGAAACGTCGGCCGGCTCGAGACCGCCTCACCGATCGAACGCACACGGGCGATGTTGCCCTCGCCGCCGCACTGCGCGACGAACTGGCCGCCCTCGCGTAGCAGCGCGCGCATCCGCGCGAACAGCGCGTCGTGGTCGAGGATCCAGTGAAAGGTCGCGGTCGAGATCACGGCGTCGACCGGCTCGGGCAGCTCCAGCGTGAGCAGGTCGGAGCAGATCACGCTGACGCGGTCGGCGGGCAGGCGCTCACGGGCGCGCTGGGCCATCGACTGCGACCCGTCGACGGCGATGAGGTGCCCGCGCGGCAGGCGCTCGAGCACGATCTCTGAGACACGCCCGGTTCCGGCGCCGGCGTCGAGCACGGTCTCGTCGCCACGCAGCGACAGCCGGGCGAGCACGCCGGCACCCCACTCCTGCTGGGGCACAGAGACGCTGTCGTAACTGTCGGCGTTCCAGTCGCGCGTGGCCACGGCGCTGTATGTTATCGCAGACGCGCCGCCGTGATACCGGGAAGTAGGTAGGCACGACACGTACGGCGAAGCACCTCGACCAAACCTTGCATAGTCCCCTAAGCATTAGGATCCCAATGCGCAAGCTTGACGCGCATGCTAACGTTGTGTTCCGATGCCCCAGCCCCCTCAACTCGTCGCAATCGGCACGTGGATCGACTCCCTGGACGAGGCGCAGGTACAAGAACGCATTCAAGCGCTGAGTGCGGAAATCGCGGTGCTGTCTGGGGAGTACCAGTGGCTTCAGAGGGCGCTCGAACTCAAGCAGCAATGGCGCACCGCAATCGCCCAGGGGCAGGTTCCTGTTGAGACAGCTGCACCCGCTGGCGGAACGCGCGTGATGGTTGCCGTGCCCGAGGCGCACTTCCCGCTGGACGCCGATCCCCCGCCACGCGGAAAAACAGCTGCGGTGCTCCGCGTGCTCGGCTCGGACCCTCAGCGCAAGTTCAGTTCGCAGACAATCCGCGACTACCTCGTTGAGCGCGGCTGGATGACGGCCGAAGAAGGCGACTACGCGTCGCTGCTCTCGACGCTGTCGCGCATGACGACGGATCGGCAGATCCGCCGTATTGGGCGCGGCGTCTACAGACTTGCCCCCAGTGATAGGACGGGGCGATGAAACTAGAACGCTAGTCGCCCGCTCCGAGAGAGCCTCCAGCGGCGAGCGGCGACGTAAAGCACCCGACGGCTGCGCTGTCCTAGCTAGGGCAACCGCGCAGCCGCCGGGACTGGACCAACAGGGGCTAGCAGGTTTGCCGGGGACTGGGTTAGGTCTGGCCCCGACGGATTCGACTTCCGTTAGCTCCAATGCCGACGATATCACCGACACAGGAAGATTAAAAGTGCCTGCACGCAAACGCTCAACGAAAGAACATCTGACGCCACCACCACCGGAGGTGCTCAAGGAGCAGGACCCTGAGCACACCGAAGCCGACTTTCTGCGCGACTTGGATCGCGCGTCCGACCAATCTACTGAGCGGCTAGCCGATCCTTCTGAACACCGTCGAGGATCGTCCAAAACATAGGCTGGCGGTCGTGGCGGTGGTTGTACCGCCAGCAGTACTCGTCCAAATAGGACTGCAAGTACTCGCGACTGACGGCGTGATACACGCCCCTGATCCCGTTCTTCAACAGCCCGAAGAATCCCTCGATGGTTTGCGTGTGAACGTTGCCGCGCACGTAGATCTTCTGCTTGTGCATGATCCGACGATGCCCTGCGAAGTGGTTGCGCAGGCCCCGGTACGCCACGTACTCGTCGGTGAAGATCATCGCGGACGGTAGGACACGCTCGATGATCCGACCCGTCAACGTCGGGCCTAGCCGATCCGGGACGATCTCCGCACGCACACGCCCGCCACGCTCGACCATCCCGAACACCGTTCCCTTGTTCTTCGGATCGGAGGCCCACCGGCTTGCGGCCTTGTTTCGGTTCCAGTCCGACGGGATCATGTAGCGCGACACGTCGCCCGCTCGCGGCTTGCCACCCCACCTCGTTTCGTCCGCCTCGACCTCGCCGGTCAGTTGCTCGTCGTCCTGGCCCAGCAGCGTACGGATCAACTTGAACATGCGGTGAGCGGTCTTGTACGTCACGCCAATCTCTCGCTCCAACTGCTTCGCGCTGATCCCGCAACGGGTCGAGGACATTAGGTAGATCCCGTAGAACCAGAACTGCAAACTCACGGTGCTCTTGTGGAAGATCGTTCCCGCCGTGGGGTAGACCTGATGCCCGCAGTACTGGCAGCTGTAAGCGGTGCGCCCAGTGATCTTGTGGAACTTGGACGCCTTGCCGCACTTCGGGCACTCCGTCCCGTCCGCGTAGAACTTCGCCTTCAGATACTCCAAGCAGGCGTCGTTGTCCGGGAATAGCTCTAGGAAGCGGGCGTACGTCATTTGCGACTCGCTGGACGGCGAGGCGAGGGTTGTCTGTCGGTTCCGTGCTGCCATGCTCGGGACGATACCACAGACACGTACGTGTGTCAAGTAGCATTTCTATCGCGCTCCCTCGGTGGCGGCGCCGTCCAAAGCTAGTCCCACTTGGTTACTGCGGGCGAGTGCATAGACGCGGTCGCGATAGCCAGATTGCGCGTTCAAAACGTCGTTCAACTCGTCAAGCTTCCCCGCTTGGGACACTCGGTAAGCGTCGGCCAATCCCGCGAGGCCATCGGTCCTCAGTCGCTCAGAGATCCCGTCGGCTTGGGCAACAAACCACGATCTTGCTGAATCGACATCGGGCGAATGCCCTTGCGCTATCTGGTCCCGAAGGCGCCGGTCCTGGTGTTCAAGGCCCCACGCGGCGCTCATGAGTTCGTCGCGCAAGCGCATTTCGCTTCGGTCGTTGGCTCGCAACTCCTGAAGGTGTTCGATGTCCGCGCGCGCCCTGTTTCCATGGCGATGTGGTGCTGCGAGCGATGTGCCAGTGAACACGACGAAACTGAGCACCACAATCGTCCCACCGGCCCCCCCTAAGAACAAGAGGATCTTGTCCGTGGTGCTCAAGCTCGTTGCGAGGAGGAGGCCAAGACCGGCTCCAATCGATGCCGCTGTGACAATCATGCGAACGAACCACCATCGAAGAAGGGTTCGCATGTCTCGCCACGCGGTTCGGCTGTAGCGATCTTGGACGGGATCGAGCGTTGGTAGGAGCCAACGACGAATACGGACCGCCAACGACAATGGCGGCGGCGCAGGCGCCTCAGCCAATCTGCTTCCAGGATCTTCGGGTTGCACCCAAGGCACGCGCCCATCATGGCGACTAGACGACCTACGATGCATGCGTGACCACCGCACTCGTTGGCTTTCTTGGCGTCATCGCTGGCGGCATTCTCAGCGGTGCGGTGCAAGCGATCATCGCGTGGCGTGACCGCTATCGGGCGGCCCGTGTCGCTGCGCGCTTGCTCTTCTTCGATCTTGTCTTGGTAGAGCAGCGCATCAGGGTCGCACTCAAAAGCGGCTTTTGGCCCATGCGAAGCGATTGGGATGAGTTTGTGGCGCCCTGGACTGAACACCGAGGGTCGCTTGCGGCCCAACTCAATACACCTGAGTTCATGGCGGTCGCCGGGACCTCTACCGTAATCGCGCAACTTGAACTCATGCGCACTGCGGCGATCAGGAATGCGGGCGAGGAACGGGCTCCCCTTGATGACGCCGCACAAGCGCTGCTCGGACGCGCGCTGGGAATGGTGAGCAGCGTTGCCAAGTTGGTCTACAGAGCATCGTTTACTAGGCGGGAAGGGTTCAGCGGAAAGGCGCGAGACGAGGACGAGATAGGAGCGGGGGGTTGAGCGCCGCGCCGGTCGATCTATGGGCGGCTCGTCGCCTCCTGCGTCGTCCGACTCGCTCGACCCGTTAGATGATCCGGCCTGCGCGGCGCCGCTTTTTGGCGCGGCAGCCCGGCCTATCGGGGGATCATCGCCCGCGGGAGCGCCAGCATTCGGCCCTATAGAGCCAAATACGCCCGAATTTGCCCCGTACGTGTCACGGCTACCTACTTCCCGTGATACCGCATCTCAGGTGGCGAGCGCGGCGATCGGATAGAACGCTCGTGATGAGCGCACCAAAGGTCCTGATCGTCGGCTCGGGCGGACGCGAGCACGCCCTGGCCTGGAAATTCGCCCAGAGTCCGCGCGCCGACCGCGTCTTCGTGGCCCCCGGCAATGCAGGCACCGATCTGGACGGCGAAAACGTCGACATCCAGGCGACCGACTTCCCGGCGCTGGTCAAGTTTGCCCGGGAAAACAGCGTGGGGCTGGCCGTAATCGGGCCCGAGGCCCCCTTGGCCGCCGGA
>PMKB01000164.1 GCA_003157595.1 Solirubrobacterales bacterium | reverse complement strand
AAAGAAGGTCGAGAACCACGCCGCAGCCGTCGCGCTGCACTTTATGACCTACAACTTCGTCCGTCCGCACACGACGCTCGCGCAGGCAAGCCCTCACGGATCCAAGATCAAGCAAACCCCTGCGATGGTGGCCGGCGTCACTGACCGGACAGCCCACGTGTATGCGCGTACCGGTCAACGCTGCTCGTCGCGTGTCGCGCGTCGAATCTTGAGGTCGAGCCAGGCGATGTCGGCGAGGAATAACGCGAACACGACGATGCCGCCGATCTCCAAGGGCCTCGTGCCCTGAACGATCAGAAGCACGACGACAACGGCCATCAGAGGAAGCTGCCGCAGGCAGATCCGGCGGACGAATCGGAGCTGCTCACTTCGACCGGCGACGGTCTCCGCCTTCTAGTCACGCGTGACGGCGCGGAGGCGACGCAAGAGTTGTTCGCNNGAGCGGCTACATCCGAGGCTCCCGTTCGAAGCATCCGCGTTCGGCGAGGACTGGGACACCTTGTGAGCGTGGGCGGGGTTGCGGGCCCGTGCTCGCTGCGCTGCGCCGGGCCCGGGAGCTAGATATTCAAACCGGCTCGCTGCGCTCGCCTTCCCTCGCGCTGCCCGCGGGTAGGAGCCCTCAGCCTCCCCCGAACAGCATCGAGAGGTCGGATAGTCGGTCGGCACACGGCAGACAGGCGGTTGTGTGCGCGGTCCGGTGCGGCGGCGCGGCCGGCGGCGCACCCGCGCTCGCCGGTCGCTCCGCTCGCCCCGGTCTGGCCTCCCCTCGCGGTTGGATGAGCGCGCGCGACGAAAGCCGAGCTTCGAGGCGCAGCGGATGCAGACGTGGCGGCCACGGACCCGCGTCGCAGCCCAGCCGCGCGGGAATGCTCTGCGAGGGTCGAAGCGGGAGAGTCCGACGCGCCCGCAGAAGTCGCATTGGACGCGCGGCGGCGGTTCTGGTCGTGGCGGCCAGGTCACCCGTTCCAGGTCTCGGCCTGCCCGTCGCGGCACCGGCATAGCGCTCAGCGAAGCCGACGCGACAGCACCACCACATCATCGACGCCGTAGCCAAGGGCCGCGTAGAAGTCTCGGGCAGTGAGGTTCTCGCCGCGGACCATCAGGTTGACCTTCGGTATCCCTCGCTGCGTCAGCCAGTCCTCGCACGCTCGCATCAGCGCTCGTCCATGTCCGCGGCGACGTGCCTCGGTGCCGACCGCGAGGTAGTACACCCAGCCGCGATGGCCGTCGTAGCCCACCATCGCGGTCGCGAGCAGGCTCCCCTCCTCCACTCCCACGAGCACCGTCGAAGCCGGACCATCGAGCGCGCGGCGCACATCCTCAACGGGATCGTTCCACGGGCGCGTGAGGCCGGCCGCGTGCCAGAGCGCGATCGCGTCATCGATCTGACTTTCTCCCAACACCTCTATCTGCATGCGACTTCATTCGCGCCGGACGTGCGAGATCCCCTCGCCGCTGCGTGAATTGCAGCCGCGGCACCCCCCACCCCATCCATCGCGGTGCGTCTGCGGTGAGCACGTTGTGTCCGTGCTGCGCCGCCGACTGTGAGCTGCACCGCTGGGCCCTACAGCGCCTCGACATTACGATGTGCCCGATGGCGGCCCAGCGCCCTTACGCGCGCCTGTGGGAGTGGATGCGCGCCCACGATCCGGGACTGCGCGCGTTACGGCGGGCCGGACGGGCCGCGATCGTCATGCCGGCGATGTTCGCGCTCGGCGACCGGGTCATCGGCAACCCGACGGTCGCAACGTTCGCGGCGTTCGGCTCGTTCGCCATGCTGCTGCTGGTCGACTTCACCGGGCCGATGCGCGACCGCCTGCAGGCGCAGGCTGCGCTGTCGGCCGTCTGCGGGGTGTTCGTGTGCGTCGGGACCCTCGTTTCGAACTCGGACGCGCTGGCAGCGGTGGCGATGGCGCTTGTGGGCTTCGCGGTGCTGTTCGCCGGCGTTGTCAGCTCGGTTCTGGCCTCTGCCACCACTTCGCTGCTGCTCGCGTTCATCCTGCCGGTCTCGCTGGCCGGGCCGACCTCCTCGATCCCCGACCGGCTGGCGGGCTGGGGCCTGGCGTCCGGTGCGGCGTTTCTCGCCGTCTGGCTGCTGTGGCCGGCGCCGGCGCGTGAACCACTGCGCGGCGCTGCGGTCACGGCGTGTCGTGCGCTGGCAGCGCGACTGCGCTCCGAGGTCGGACGGACGCTCGGCCGTGAGGCCGATCCGGGCGAGCACGACGCGGTTCTCGCGCATGCCGACGCCGCGGTCAACACGCTGCTGCGGGAGTTCTTCGCCACCGCCAACCGGCCCACCGGTCTGAGCACCACAGCTCGCGCGGTCGTGCGGCTCGTCGACGAGGTGAGGTGGCTGAACGCCATCGTCGTCGTTTCTGCGGCACGTGGAGGCGCAACGCCGCCGGATCCGTTTGCCTGTGCCGTCAGGTCGGCGTCGGCGTCCGTGCTCGAGCACGGCGCGGATCTGCTCGACATGCCAGGGAGCAGTCGCGACTCGCTGCGGGACGCACTTGCCACGCTCCAGCGGGCGTTGCACGGCCTGGAGCGGGCGGCCACCGATAGGCTACCGCCACGCGTGCAGGCTGGCGGACCGGGCGCGGACGGCGGGCATGGCGTCGACGCGTTCGTCGTATCGCTGGACCCGAGCTTCCGCGCGCAGGAGCTGAGCTTCGTGGTCGCGCAGATCGCGGGCAACATCGACCTCGCCGCAAGCGCCGAGCGCCGCAGCTGGCTGGAGCGGCTGCTCGGGCGCCAACCCGAAGGGCTGCCGGGACCGCTGAGCGCTGCGCAGCAGCGGGCCGGCGCGCACGTCGAGCGCCACTCGGTGTGGCTTCACAACAGCGTGCGCGGCGCCGTGGCGCTGGCCCTGGCTGTGCTCGTCGCCAAGCTGACCGGCGTCCAGCACGCGTTCTGGGTCATCCTCGGCACGCTCTCGGTGCTGCGCTCAAACGCTCTGAGCATCGGCCAGAACGCGCTGCGCGGCGTGGCGGGCACGGCGGGCGGCTTCGTCGTCGGCGCCGTGCTGGTCACGCTGATCGGCACGAACACGACCCTGCTGTGGCTGCTGCTCCCTCCCGCAGTCCTGCTCGCCGGTCTGGCCCCGGCGGCCGTCTCGTTCGCAGCCGGCCAGGCGGCGTTCACGCTGACGCTGCTGATCCTGTTCAACATCCTCGAGCCGGCGGGATGGAGAATCGGTCTGGTCAGGGTCGAGGACGTAGCGCTCGGAAGTGCCGTGAGCCTTGCCGTCGGCCTCTTGTTCTGGCCGCGCGGTGCGATTGCCGCGCTCGGCACTGCGCTGGCCGAGGCCTACGCCGACGCGGCCCGCTACCT
>PMKB01000074.1 GCA_003157595.1 Solirubrobacterales bacterium | reverse complement strand
GTTCGGCTACAACGGGTTCGGGCGGGTCGGCGGCCAGCAGGGCGGGCCCGGAACGACCAAGATGTACCTCACAAGGGCCCAGACGCGGCCGCTGCTGCGCCCCGGCGTGAACACCGCTCTGACAGCCTCCGAGCGCCACTACATCGCCACACACCATCCGCTCGCGGTGCACATCAAGCCCGTGCCGCATACGAAGGGCCGCCAGCGCGCCGTCGGGCCCGTGCCGTTCGGCGGCACTCCCAGTCCGCTGCGGATCTTTGCCACGGGCCTGGGTGGCCAGGCCGGTTGGCTCGTGCCGCTTGCGCTGATCGGGATGCTGGGGCTGGGTCTGGTGTTGCGTCGAGGCCGCGGTGACCGGCGCCTGGCGGGATTGTTCGTGCTCGGTGGCTGGTTTGTAGTCGAGTTGTTGACGCTGGACTTCTCGACGGGGATCGTGCATCCGTATTACGCCTCGGCGCTGGGTCCGGGTCTTGCGGCGATGGCCGGCGGCGGTGCGGTGGCGATCGGCGCGCTGATGCGCAGCGAGCGGGCCCGCTCGGCGTTTTGTGGGTACGTCCTCGCGGTGGCCGCGGTGGCGGCCACGCTCGCGGCGCAGCTGGTGTTGATCGCTCGCGAGGGGGACCCGTCGCCGTGGCGAATCCCGTTGGTGTTGGTGTGTGTGGGTGCGTTGGTCGCGATCCCGCTTGTTCGCCGGCACGCCGGCTGGGCGCTTGCCGCCGCAGTCGGCGCGCTGCTGGTCGCGCCGATGGTCTACAGCTTCAGCGTCTGGCTCGCCCCGGTCAGCGGAACGTTCCCGGTCGCCGGTCCGTACAGCTACGCTGGTCACGGCGGCTATGGTCTGAGCCCGACGGGCATGGCGGCCGACCGGGCATTGATCAGGTTCCTGCGCAGCCACGGAGAAACCCAGCCCTACGGCCTCCTCACGGTGTCCTCCGACCAGGCCGCGCCGCTGATCCTGCTCGGCCTGCGTGCGTCAGCCGAGGGCGGTTACAACACGACCGATCCGGCGCTCAGCGGCAACCAGCTGGCGACGCTCGTGTCAGAGCAGGAGGCGCGCTACATGTTGGTCTCGGGCATCTACTCCACGCGCGGCGGAAACGGCGCCTCGACCGCTGCGCGCCTGGTGTGTCCCGAGGTTCCGGCGAGCATCTGGGCCGCTGGGATCACCAGCACCGGCAACTATCTTGTCGACTGTGGCGGCAAAGCGAACGAACTTCGCCATCCCTATCGCGTCGCGCGGGAGTTCCTGCGCACCCATCCCAAGGTGCACTACGCTCTCTGAGCGGTGGGCACCGATGTCAGCGCGCGCCTGATCGACGCCTGGATCGACGAGGTCCAGGCGACCATCGTGTATGGGCTGATCGCGCAGCGCGAGTCGGACCCTCGCCGGGCCGCGGTGCTGAATCAGCTCGCCGAGGTCGAGCGCTCGCACCGCGACCGGCTCGAGCAGCGGATGACGGCGCTTGGGATCCAGATCCCCGACGAGCGCACCGTCAGACTCTCCACCTGGCGGCGCCTGCAGGCGCGCCTCGCGCCGGTCGATCGCCTGCTCGCCCGCCAGGAGGCGATGGAGCTGGACATCGCCAGCGAGATCGAGGAGCGGCCCACCGGCGACGTGGACACCGACCGGCTGCTCGAGCAGATCCGCGACGAGGAGGAGCAGCACACGGTCGCGCTAGGGCACCTTCGGGCCGGCGCGCTGCCGGTGATCGAACGCGGCGTCCCCGGTACCGACGGCCCGCAGGTTCGGCTGACGCGGATCCTCGGGCGTGAGCGCTGGCACCGCGTGTCCGGCGGCTGGATCTCGGGCGTCATCTACGGCGCCAACGACGGGCTCGCCGCCGTGTTCGGGCTGGTCGCCGGATTCTCGGGCGCCACCGGCGGTTCACACCTCGTGCTCACGGCCGGCCTGTTCGGCGCGATCGGCTCGGCGCTGTCGATGGCGACCGGGGCCTACCTCGCGGAGCGCTCGGTCGCCGAGGTCGCGGCCGCGAACCTCGCGCGCGAGCGCGAGGAGGTGCTCACCCATCCTGAGGAGGAGAAGGAGGAGCTCTCGCTCTTCTACCAATTGAAGGGCCTCACGGTCGCCGAGGCGGACATGGTCGTCACACGCATCGCCGAGGATCGGGAGCAGCTGTTCAGGGCGATCGCGATCGAGGAGTTCGGCAGCGCGGACGCCGAGCGCGGCGACGCCGTCCAGGCCGCGCTCGCCGGCGGAATCTCGACAGCCGTCGGCGCGATGGTGCCGGTGATCCCGTTCTTCTTCATGCATGGCACGGCCGGCGTGATCGTCGCCGCGTCGGTCTCGCTCGTCGCGCATTTCGCGGTTGGCGCGGCGAAGTCGCTGTTCACGCTGCGAACGGCCTGGTCCGCGGGCATCGAGATGACCGCTGCCGGCGCGATCGTCGGCGGCGTGACCTTCCTGCTAGGCCTGGCGATCGGGACCTGAGCGCGAGCGCTCGCCGGCGGCGGCGAGGTGCGAACTGCTCACAGGTCCGCAGGAGCGCCGCGGTCCGACGTCCGTCAGTACTCGCGCAGTGGCGCGGGTCCCCGGCTGGCCGCCACGCGGTGCGCGGCTCGGTGTTGATATGCGAGACTCGGGCCGATGGGTGACTGGACTCGACTGCTGCGGCGTCTGTGGCGAATGCTCACGCGCTGGCGCGCGCGTCGCCGCTAGCGCTCTCGCGGCTCGGCGGCGCCGCCGCTCAGCACGCGCTCGAGCACGTCGACGACGTGGCGCTTGCGGGCGGTCGCGAACTGCTCGCCGGTGGCGTCCAGTCCCATCGCGGCGAGCATCGTGTCGTTGTGCTCGATCGGGAAGAAGCACAGCGCCACGACGGTGATGAGCAGCTGCTCGGGGTCAACCGAAGGACCGGGTGGCGGCGGCAACGAGCGAAGGAAGCGTGCGAGTCCTCCCGCCACCGCGACGGAATGACGGGGCCCGGGGGCGAGGTGGCGGCCGCCTCCCAGCGCCTCGCGGCCCATCAGGCGGACGAGCGTAGTGTGCTCGCGCAGGAAGTCGATGTAGCCGTCGATCAGCAGCTCCAGCGCGGGCCGCAGCCGGCCGCTGCGCTCGAGCTCTTCTGCCGCGCGCGCAGCGAGCGGCTCGAGGCGCTTTTCGCGGTCGAGCAGCAGACGCTCGAGAACCGCCTCATAGACCGCCTGCTTGCTGCCGAAGAAGTAGGCCGGCAGCGCGGCCGACACGCCGGCCCGGCGGCCGATCTCGCCGAGGCTGGCGCGCTCGTAGCCGCGCTGCGCGAACAACTGCTCCGCCGCGTCGAGGATCGCGCGGCGCGAGGCGACGGCGTCGCGACGGCGGACTTCGGGAGGGGCCGGTGCACGTGTCGACACATACGAAGGCTATCGACTCATCTTGACAACTAACTGTGTGAACAGTAAGTTCGCACGGTGACCCGCCAATCGATCGCCTGGGTCGACGGGGTCTGGCACGACGATGCCGCGAACGCGACGGTGTCGGTGCTCGACCATGGCCTGCTGTACGGCGACGGCGTGTTCGAGGGCATCCGCTTCTACGCGGCGACGCCGTTCCTGCTGGCGGCCCACCTGCGCCGGCTGCGCGCCTCCGCGCGCTGCCTGATGATCGACGTTACTCAGGGCGACGCAGAGCTCACGGAGCTGTGCGCGCATGCGATCGCCCGCTTCGGCCAAGCGGATGGCTACCTGCGCCTGATCGTCACGCGCGGCCGGGGCCTGCTCGGTGTCTCCGCGCACAGCTGCGAGCGTCCGACGACGATCCTGATCGCCGCCTCGCTGCAGCTATATCCGCCCGAGCTCTACGAGCGAGGCGTGGACGTGATCACCTCGAGCCTGCGCCGCGCCTCGCCCGACAGTGTGCCGCCGCAGATCAAGTCGCTGAACTACCTCACCTCAGTGCTCGCGGCGGCGGAGGCCCGGGCGCGCGGCGCACACGAGGCATTGCTGCTGAACGGCGCCGGCGAGATCTCCGAGTGCACGGCCGACAATGTCTTCCTCGTCCGTGGCGGGGAGGTGCGCACACCGCCGGTGTCCGCGGGCGGGTTGGAGGGCATCACGCGAGACCACGTCATCGAGCTGCTGCGCGCAGACAAGATCCCCGTGCACGAGCACACGCTCGTGAGCGCCGACGCGTGGACGGCCGACGAGGCGTTCCTCACCGGAACCGGCGCGGAGGTCGTGCCGATCGCGACCGTCGATGGGCGCCCGCTTGCGGCGCCAGGGCCGATCACGCGACGGGCTCAGGCGCTGTTCGCAGCGTCGCTGCCGCGCGCACCCGCGATCACGACGTTGCACTCCTAGGCGTTCGCGCGCCGCGCGCCGGGCGCCGGGAGGCGAGGCGACGCGACGCGCGGGCCGCGCGAGCATCGATAACGTGCGGGGAATGCTGCTCGGCGTCGATGTGGGTGGGACTTTCACCGACGCGGTTGCGGCGTCGCCAACCGGGGACCTATACACGGCGAAGACGCTGACCACGCCGGCGGACGAGTCCGTCGGCGTGATCCGGGCGATCGAGCTCGCGCTGGACGCCGCGGGCGCCACGGCGGCCGAGATCTCGGCCTTCGCGCACGGGACGACGGTGACGACCAACGCTCTGCTCGAGGGGCGCGCGGCGCGCACGGCGCTGGTCGCGACCGAGGGCTTCACCGACCTGGTCGAGCTGGGCCGCCAGGCGCGCGCGGACCTCTACCGCCTGTGCGTCCCGCACCCGCCGGCGCTCGTGCCGGCGCCGTTGCGCTTCGCGGTCGATGAGCGGACCGGCCCGCACGGCCCGCTGCGCTCACCGGCCGGCCTGGAGGAGCTGGCGTCGGCGCTCGCCGGGGCGGCGGTCGAGGCGATCGCGGTCGTGCTGCTGCACGCCTCGGCGCACCCCGGGCATGAGCTCGAGGTGCGCGACGCGTTGCGTCGCCGGCTGCCGGACGTTCACATCTCGCTGTCGCATGAGGTCAGCGCCACGCCACGCGAATACGAGCGCGGAGCCACGACCGAGCTCGATGCCGCGCTCTCGCCGCTGCTGCGCGGACATCTCTCCAACCTCGCCGATCGCTGTACACAGGCCGGGCTGCCCCACGCCGCGGTGATGCAATCCTCGGGCGGTCTGACGAGCGCCGCGCGAGCCGCCGCCCACGGAGCGCTGACGGTTCTCTCCGGCCCGGCCGGTGGCGTCCAGGGAGCGCGCATGGTCGCCGCCGCGGCGGGCGCGCGCGACGTGCTGTGCTTCGATATGGGTGGCACCTCGACCGACGTCTGCGCGATCGATCAGGGCGAGGTTCGCGAGACAGACCGGCGTACGATCGCCGGGCGGCCGCTGGCGCTGCCGAGTCTGGACATCGAGACGGTCGGCGCCGGCGGCGGCTCGATCGGCTGGCGCGACGCCGGCGGCGTCCTGCGTGTCGGTCCCCGCTCCTCCGGCGCGCGACCCGGACCCGCAGCCTACGGGCGCGGCGGCGGCGAGCCGACGGTCACCGACGCCCACCTGGTGCTCGGTCACCTGCCCCGCGACGGGGTGCTCGCGGGCGGAGTCCGGCTCGATCACGAGCTGGCGCTGGCTGCCATCGGGCGCCTCGCGGACGAGCTGGGGGTCGAGCCGTTGCGCGCCGCTGAGGGCATCGTCGAGGTCGCCAACGCCGAGATGCTCCGCGCGATGCGCGCCGTGACGGTCGCGCGGGGGATCGACCCGCGGGACTACACGCTGATGGCCTTCGGCGGGGCCGGGCCGCTGCATGCGACGGCGATCGCGGCGGCATTGGGAATCCGTCGGATCTTCTGCCCGCGGGCCTGCGGCGTGCTCTCGGCACTCGGGCTCGCCGCGGCCGCGCCGCGACGCGACGCCACCGGCTCCTTCGAGGCGGCGGCGGTTGGGCCCCTGCGCGCCCGCGCGCGGGCCGAACTGGGCAGCGATCCCTGCGACGAGCGCGTGCGCTACGCGCTGCGCTACCGCGGGCAGTCGTTCGAGCTGACCGTCGACGCCCCGCCGGACGCCGACGCAGGTCTGCTTCGCGCGCGATTCGAGGAGGCGCACGAGCGCGCCTACGGCTACCGCGAGGCCGCGAGCGAGGTCGAGCTGGTGACGGTGACGGTGTCGGTTTGGGGTGAAGCGCCCTCGTTTGTGGCGCGCGCCGCGCGCTCGCGGACGGTCCGCACGAGCACGCGGATCAGGCTCGACGGTCGCGAGCTCGAAGCGACACTGATCACCGGCGAGCCGGCGCCCGACGACCGCATCGAGGCTCCAGCGGTCTGTGCGCTGACGGACGCGACGCTGCTGGTCACCCCGGGGTGGGCCGGGCTGGTCCTGGCGGACGGGACGATCGAGCTGACGCGCGCATGAGTCCCGCAGCCCCGGCCGGCGACCCGATCGAGCTGCCGATAACCCTCGGCGCGCTGCACGCCGCTTGCGAGGAGATGGGTGCGCTGCTGATCCGGGCCGCGCACTCGCCGAACATCAAGGAGCGCCGCGATGCCTCAAGCGCCCTGTTCGACGCACGCGGCGAGATGATCATGCAGGCCGAGCACATTCCGGTGCACCTCGGCGCGATGCCGGCCGCGGTCGCGGCGGTGCTCGAGCAGGATCAGCCGCCTGGGCGTTCGTGGATCCTCAACGATCCGTTCGCCGGTGGCACGCATCTGCCGGACATCACAGTCATCAGCGCCGCTCACCTCAACGGGCGCCTGATCGGCTTCGCCGCGACGCGCGCGCACCACGCCGATGTCGGGGGGCGAACCGCCGGGTCGATGCCGGCGGACAGCCGCACGCTGGCGGAGGAGGGGGTGCGGATCGCGCCGCAGCCGTTCGGGGAGGCACTGATCGAGGCACTCGTTGCTCCGATGCGCCAGCCGGAAGAGCGCGCGGCCGACCTGCGCGCGCAGCTGGCGGCCAACGTGATCGGCGCGCGACGGCTCGAGGAGCTCGCGAGCCGTCTGGGACCGCCGAAGCTCGTGCAAACGCTGGCGTCCGTGCTCGACTACGGCGAGCTGCGTGCGGCGGCCGCGATCGCGGTGCTCGGGGACGGGGTGCGCGAGGCGCGCGACATCGTCGAAGCGCCGGAGGGCGATCTCGAGCTGTGTTTGCGGGCGACCGTGGAGGCAGGGAGGATCGTCCTCGACTTTGCCGGCAGTGCCGCCCAGCACCCCGGCAACCTCAACTGCCCGCTGGCCGTGACGCACTCCGCCTGCTACTTCGCGGTGCGCGTACTGACCGATCCCGAGACGCCGCCCAACGCCGGCGCGTACCGGCCGATCGAGATCCGCGCGCCCGCGGGGTCGCTGCTGAACGCGCGTCGCCCGGCCGCGGTGGCCGCCGGCAACGTCGAGACCTCCTCGCGCGTTGCCGATCTGGTGCTCGGCGCATTCGGCCGCGCGCTCGGGCAGGGCACGATGAACAACCTGACGCTCGGGAACGCGCGCTTCTCCTATTACGAGACGATCGGCGGCGGCCAGGGCGCCTGCCCGGACGCCGACGGGCCGAGCTGCGTCCACGTGGCGATGAGCAACACGCTCAACACGCCGGTCGA
>PMKB01000066.1 GCA_003157595.1 Solirubrobacterales bacterium | reverse complement strand
GGGCGGTGTTTACGCGACAGCCTCGCGTGATTGCGACAGCGCACCCGTCGCCGCGTCGCCGCGTCGCCGGCGACGTCCGATCTCGCTCCCGCCGAGAAACGACACCGCGGGAGGATCCGCGCGGCAGCACCTCTCCGATCGTAGGTGGCCAGGCCATGCCAGCATCCTGCTGAGAGCTCTCGCGGCTGGCCAATGCCAGGTTCATTGACAAGCACGTTGCTACTGTTACACTCGCGGCGACGAGGCGGGCGCCGGCGCGCCGATCGGTGTGGCAGCATCCGCAATCAGAGACGAGGGAGGGATACCCAATGACTCGACCGACGCTGCGTCGGCTCGCGGTGATGCTCGCCGCGGCCGTGACCTTCGTCGCGATGAACGCGGGGTCGGCCAACGCCGCCTCGACGCATCACACCGGGACGCTTCCAGACGGGACCACGTGGACCGCTGACGTTCCCTCGAACTGGAACGGCACCCTGATTCTCTACAGTCACGGGTTCGGCACCCTACTCGCCGCCGACGCACCGGACCCATTGACGCAGGGAACGCTCCTGTCGGACGGCTACGCGCTGGCAGGCTCTTCGGAGGCACCGCCAACGAGCTCGCTCTGGACCTTGGGCACGGCTGTCGGCGACCAGTTCGACACCCTGTCGGTCGTCGAGCACACGCTCCTGCCGTCGGCGCCTACGGAGGTCTACGCGTTCGGGACGTCGATGGGCGGGCTGATCAGCGCGCTCGAGGACCAGGATTCGAACGGCCGCCTCGAGGGCGCGCTGACGACCTGCGGCATCGTCGCGGGCGCGAACAACCTGAACCAGTACCAGCTCGACGGGGAGTACGCGATCGCCAAGCTCCTCGCGCCGACTGAGAGCATCCAACTGGTGAACTTCACGGGGACCGGCTTCCCCAACATTCAGGCCCTGGGAACGGCCGGCCAGCTTGGCGCCGCGGCCGCCACGGCGCAGGCGACGCCGCAAGGCCGGGCGCGTCTTGCGTTGGCGATGGCTCTCCTAAACGTCTCGCCCTGGGGCGACACCGTTTCCAACGGCTCGCCGGGCCCGCAGCCGGGCTTCTACGACGACATCGGCCAGGAGCAGGGGCAGTACGACGACGTGTTCGGGCCAGGCTTCAACGGAATGGACTTCATCGAGGCGGCGCGGCCCGCGCTTGAGCAGGCAGGAGGCGGTGACAGCGCCGGAACCATCGGCGTCAACTTCTGGCAGCTCATCCACGAATCCTCGTACTACCCGGAGGTCCGGGCGCTATACAACGAGGCTGGACTCCACCTGAAGAGCGACACCGCAACGCTCGACGAAGGCGAGAACATCGCCCCTGACCGCGCTGCGTATATCTGGAACGAGCGAACCTCCGTTCCGACCGGACACCTTCAGGTGCCCGAACTCGATATGAAGACGATCTCCGACCAACTCGTGCCGGTTCAGCAGGAGCGATATTACGCGGAGCTGGTGCGGCAAGCTGGTGACAGTGCCCTGCTGGCGCAGTCATTCGTGCAGGCCCAGGGTCACTGCAACTTCACGCCCGCCGAGCTGGTCGCCGGAGTCGAAGCCCTTGCGAGCAGGGTGAAGACTGGGAGCTGGGGCAACGTCGCGACGGCAGCCCAGCTCGATTCGGTCGCGGACGCGCTGCCGAGCGCGCTCGGAGGCGGAGCGTTCATCCCGTTCTGGCCCGAGCGGCTGACCGCGGCGATCCCGCCACCGTTCGGCCCGCTCCTCCCTGAGCTGCCCTTCCGGAGTGCCGCCCGGCCCTAGTGCTCGAGGACATATCGGCGACCAGGTGCGCGCCCGCTGCGGGCAGCGGGCGCACCGACCGCCCCGGGACAGGCCCGGGGCGGGTCGTCGACGGACGCGGCCGGGTCGACGGGGAGTGACGGCAGGACGGCAGGACCGGCTCGAACGAGCCTCTCCGGCCGCAGGGCTGTTGATGAGTTGCCTGCGTTGCATCGCGGATAGGCTCCAGCGGTATGAGCGAGGATACGCGGACAGCGCCAGCGGGCGATCCCTGGCCCAGCCCGCCACGTGTGGGCTACCTGATCTATCGCGCCGAGCGACGCCTTCGCGCCCGGCTGGACGATGCCGTGCGGGCGCACGGCATCACGACGACCGAGTGCGTCACGCTCAGCGTGCTGCGCGCCCGCGACGGGCTGTCCTGCGCGCAGCTTGCACGCTGGGCGTTCGTGACGCCGCAGTCGATGAATCTCGTGATCTCGGCGCTCGAGCGCCGCGGCCTCGTCGTCCGCCGGCCCGACCCGGACCACCGCCGCGTGCTGCGCGCGTCGGTCACCGACGCCGGCCTGCGCGTGCTCGACATCTGCGATCGCGCGATGGACGAGATCGAGTCCGACATGCTCGACGGGCTCGCGGCGGACGCGGTCAGCACGCTGCGCACGGCGCTGGCCTCGTGCGCGCGCTCGCTGGAGGCCACTAGGCGGCTGCCCACCCCGCGCGCGCTCAGGCCGCGCTAGCGCTGGGGCGCCGGGCGAGGGAACGAGAAGAGATCGCGCTTCCACCTCTGCCTTGCCTTGTTGGGAAGCTCGAACTAGTGCTCGAACTCGCCGACCTCAGCAGCAGTCGGCAACTCGCCAGCATCGGCCTGGGGCCACCGCGCCCCGGGCGGGCAACCTGGCCCCCTACCAGGGCCCACGGTCGCACCAGACTTCGAGCGCACGGCGCTGGCCGGCGGGTCCAGGACCTTGTCGAGCATGAGACGGACACCTGCCCGCGCGTCGGCTCGACGAACTCGCCAGCCTCGTCCTCGTCGAACACATACCCCGGCCGCTGGGCAAGCGAGCCACCGGTCCGTTGAAGGAACTGAGAGGGAACATCAGCTCGCATAGTGGCGCCCGTTCGCGCTCGGTCACGCTCCGAATAAACCAGCAATTCCGGGCCGTAGCGAAATGGCGCAAGCGCCTCTAACTTGCATGGCATGCAAGAGGTCGCCGGTTCGAGCCCGGTGGCTCCGACCGTTTGCTTAGGCGGCGCACCGCGCCGACCTCTAGCGGCGCGGCTGGTGACGACCGTGCGACAGGGCCTTGGTCGTGCGAATCGGGACCATCGGCAGCTGAGTGCGAGCGGTAGCGTTCTGCGCCATGGCGCGTGCCACGCGTAGCTTGGCTGTTGCCGCGAGTTCCTACCGGAACTCGAACGAGAACCGGCTCACGGAGCTGTACGCGACGGTTTTGGACCAGCACGATGGGTTCGCCGCGTCAGAGCCCGAGGGTCCTGCGACGGGGGCCTGTAGGCGGGATAGAGCGCGGAGAGCGCAACCCCAGCCTGACGAACATCTTGAGGATCGCCGACGCGCTCGGCGTGGTCGCATCTGCGATCCACCTTGAAGCCGAGCGGATGCCCTAGCTGACGCTCACGTCCCTCTGAGAGCCTGTCCGAGGCTCGCTACGGCCAGTCGGATGAGTCGGGAGGGTCGGCCTTGGCTGGCGAGTCACTGCATTTACAGGGTGTAATAACCATGGTGGTAGACCGAGCAAGATCCACTTGATACTAGTTTAAGCGTTTGGGTTAGTACGAGCGACTTCCTAGAGTCGAAATCCCGATATACCGGCCTGAAATGACTTAATACGAAGCCCACTTACTTTTTCCGTGTGTGCCACTTACGTTACTCGCCCGAGAGATCGGCTTCGGGGAGGGGGCTAGAGCAGAATCGGAACTCTCGGATCGCTAGAGGCGATCTTGAGGCGCTACTTGCGGAGTGCCGGTTCAAGGTCGCTACGTACCCTGTAAGTGACCTGTGCCTTCCTCGGACCCCGGTACCAGCGAAGCCCACTGCGACGTGAACACCCACTCTCTGAGCCATGCGGAAACGAGCAATAGGGCCTCAAGCATCTGCGATTCCCCAAACTGGCCCAAGCGTCCGTGCGCTGTGCCGTGGCGGTTGAAGCCGGGCAACTGCACGTCGGTGTCTGTCAGGACCCGTGTTGGGGCCATCGCGAGGAGCGCTCTCCGCATCATGAACAGCTCCTCGCTCNNCGCTCTCGTCGCGGATCTCACGGAAGTGCTTGTAGGCATCCCCTGGGCGGCCAAAGCCGAGGATGTCGTGGAGCACGGTGCCGACCACGGCGCTCGCAAGTGCCTGTGCCGCCGCATCATGTCCGTCGCGAGCAGTCTCAATCGCTTCCAGCGCTAACGAGCTAGCCTCGTGCCAAGCTGAATCGGTCACGATGCCCGCGCCCGCAACTAGAGCCGCCTCGCAGTCATCTAGTAACTCCTCGCGGTGGGCAACAAGCGCTGCACATCGGGCCGGACGATCCGGCGCGGCGACAAGCTCTTTGACGATCTCGACTCGCGGAACCCATACCAGACAAATCTCGTCCGCTTTGGCGACCGCGTAGAGCTGAATCTGCGAGCCGACCGGCAGTTCATGCCAGTTGTCCGGCCTGCCGACCGTCGTGGTGACGGCGGCAAGTCCGCGAAGCACGACCTTGATCTCGTCCTCGTGCTCAGCGATCCATACGCCGAGGCGCGCGAGCCCCTCACGCACCGCCGCCGCGATCGACTCCAAAGACCCCGCAATGGTCGCCGCCAGTTGTTCGGCGGGCGCATCAAGCCTGCGCTCGGGTCTCGGATCGGAAGCCATAGGTCGATATTAGGACGGCAACGACGTGTGATTCTGCTCGGACGACTGGCCGCAGCAGATTCTCAGGGCGGCTACCTCTGCAAGATCGGCTGACATCCCACGTTCTTGACGGCGGGCAAGTGGGCAATGACTGTAGAAACTGACGTTCCGACGGCAAACGTCAAATCCCTCGCTGCCCGCGAGGTGCTTTGGGCTGAGCTTGTCCGTCAGTGGTGGGCCAATCACTGCCAGCGGTGCGGGTCTGTTTGGCCGCACGATGATCCCAGCGAATGTTGGTGCAAGCCTCCAGCGGTACTTGACTCAGTTACCGCTGATGACTTGACGAACGCTGGGCTGGAGCGCTTCGGCAGCGGCGATGATCCGTTTGATTGAGACGGTGCGCGGCCCGAACTCGACTTTGCCCTTTTCGGGGTCGTAGTTGCCCCACATTGGGGGAACCGGCTTCTTGTGCTGCTTGGCGATTGGCATGATCGACGGGCCGATTGTGCGGCTGATGTAGAGGCTCGGCGTAGTTCCGGCTAGAACTCCCTCGGCCCACTCGTCGAGGTGCTCGTCGAAGTGCTCGAATCCGTTTCGGACTTGTGGCGAGTTGAGCACGGAGGAATCCTGTAGGCCGATGGCGTCTCGTAGAGGCTTGCGTCGTCGGCTTGATTCGGGACGCTTTTCTTTGGCGCCCCAGCAGAGCTTCGAGATGTTGGCGGCGGAAATGAGGATGGTCTGAATCGCCATCCATACGGCGTCCACGTAGTCCAGTTCGCGCGGGGGTTCAAGCGCAGCTGGCGCGACCCCCTGAGTTCGGT
>PMKB01000320.1 GCA_003157595.1 Solirubrobacterales bacterium | reverse complement strand
GCGCCGATCTGCGCGTTGGCGGCGATGTTCAACGCCCGCAGGCCGATCGCCATCGAACCGCCGAGCGCGACCACGCCGCGCAGCAACGGCAGCCTCAGCACCCGGTGGCGGCGCAGCGCCGAGGTGAAGGGGAACGTTTGCACCGCGATCTCGCCGGCGGGGATCTCGCGATCACCGCGGGCGAGCTGCTCGGCGGTCGGTGCCCGGACAGCGACCGACCACGTGCGAATGCCGCGCATCATCACGCCCTCCAGCACAGCCTGTCCACCGATCGGCGCGTCGCGCCCGCGCGCAGCCACGCGCGTGACCTACTTGGTCGCGGCGGTGCGCGGACGGCTGCGAGCGACGCGGCGCTGGAAGCGCTCGACGCGGCCGCCGGTGTCGATCAGCTTCTGGCGACCGGTGTAGAACGGGTGGCAGTTGGAGCAGATCTCGACGCGCAGCTCCGGTTTGGTGGAGCGGGTCTCGAACTCGTTGCCGCACGTGCAGCGCACGATCGCCGTCACATATTCGGGATGGATCTCAGTCTTCATCGAATATGCAGTGTAGCGGGCCGCGATCGGCGGCCGGAGCGGCGCGTGGGCGCCACTCGCGCGCTAACGCAGGCAGGGGAACGTCCTGGTGCGCGCCGGATTGGCCGGCTCGGCGAATGGCGCGGTGCCCGGGACCGCGGCGGCGATCAGCGTCGAGCCGGCGGTGCACGCCGGGCCGTCGAACTGCACGACCTGCGCCGTACCCGCGGCAAGGCCCGCCACCGAAACGTCGGCCAGCGCCACGCCGCCCACCGTCAGCGAGACCTGGAAGGCTCCGGCCGCGGCGGCTCCGGTGTTCAGCACCTGGACGCTGTAGACCTCGGTGGCGGCCTGCGCGCCGTGGGCACGCCGGAGTGTCCCGATCGCAAGGTTCGCGGTCAGCTCCGGCTGAGCGCAGACCGGCGAGAGAAGCGCTTGGCTGCGGATCACGCGCCGGTGGCGGTCGAGCCAGCGCGCGCGCACGAGCACGCGGAAGGCCGCCGGGGCCGGGAGCGAGGTGACCTCGTGGTTGTAGGTGTAGATCCCGACGCCGGGCTGGGAGGCGACCCAGACGCCGAATCCCGGCGCGCTGACCGTGACGAACCCGCCGGCGCTCGCGCTGCGCTCCTGCAGCGAGAACTCGACCGCCATCGTCCGCGTGCTGGTGACCGACGTCAGCTGGGCTGCGAAGATCGCGTAGCGGTTCGCCTGAAGCGGATCGGCGTGGCAGGCCGTCACGCTCGCGCTGAGGGTCTGCGGCTGCCCCGTCGGGCCGGTGGATCCGGTCGGTCCCGTCGCCCCGCCGACCACGATCGGCGTCCCCTTCGCCCCGACCGCGCCGGGAGCGATGAGCGCCAACGAAGCGATCATGACCACCACCAGCGGCGCAAGCAAACGGCGAAGCAAAGTCATCACGACCACATGAACACGGTATCGCCGCGGATGTTGCGCTGTGAGGGGCAAACGATCGCGCTCACAGGTTCTGGTAGAGCGGGCCGTCGCCGCCTTCGGCTGTCGTGAGCCTGCCGCCCTTGGCTGTGATCGCTCCGCATTGCACGCAGTTGGTGTAGTTGACGATCACGTTGACGTCGCCGTGCTCGGGTGCGTCGGGGGGGATCTCGTAGACGCCTGCGGGGCACATCGAGCGCCAGGTTTCGGCGAGCTCGCGTGGTACGCGTTCGCGCACGCGGATGTGGTTGGGTGCGTCGTCGCGTGTCGCGTTGCCGCTGATGTAGACGGAGGAGAGTTTGTCGAAGGTGTAGCGGCCGTCCGGTTTGGGATAGCGGCGCGCGGTTGACCCGACGAACATTGCCCGATCGTCGTTGCGCTGCCAGTGCAGGCGGCCGGCCGGCAGGCGGCCGGCGGTCGCGATCGCGAGGTTGACGAGCGGCGCGCCGGCGATGAAGCCTTTCTGGAACGGTTGGCGGGCGTTGCGGACGCGGTAGAGCTCGCGGCCGCTCGGTGAGTGTTCGAGCGCCTGCTCGTAGGACTCGAAGTCGTCGCTGCCGCGTGCGAGCGCGGCGTGGATCGCTTCGGCCGCGAGGCGGCCGGAGGTGATCGCGTGGTGCACGCCCTTCAGCGCGACCGTGTCGACCATGCCGCCGGCGTCGCCGACGATCACCGCTCCGGGCATCGAGAGTCTGGGCATCGAGAACCAGCCGCCGCCGGGCAGCGTCTTGGCTCCCCAGCCGACGCGCTCGCCGCCGTCGAGGATCTTTGTCACGAGCGGGTGCTGTTTGAACAGTTGGAGCAGGTCGTGCGCCGAGGTCGTCGCGTCGGCGTAGTCGAGATCGAGCACGAACCCGATGCTGACGAGGTCCTCACCGGTGCGCTCGTCGCGCATCGGGTAGATCCAGCTGCCGCCGATCTGGCCGTAGCGGGCGCGCAGCGAAAGCGGCCACGGACCGATCGTGTGGATCACCCGATCCAGCGGGCGCGCCACCTTCCAGACCTCTTTCACGCCGAGCTCCCAGACCTGCGGCTCGCGGTCGCCGGCGAGGTCGAACTCACGGATCGCGGCGCCCGTGAGGTGTCCCCAGCTGCCCTCCGCGAGCACCGTCGCCTGCGCCCGGATATCTGTGCCGGGCGCGAACGTGCGCAGCGGCTCGCCGTCGCGCCCGCGGCCCTTGTCGCCGGAGCGCACCCCGAGCACACGCCCGTCGCAGACGATCAGCTCACTCGCCGCGGTCTCGGTCAGCACGTGGGCGCCGGCCTCCTCCGCGCGTCGCTGCTGAAAGCGCGCGAGCGCGGCGACCGAGATCACCTCGGCTCCGTGGTTGCGAAACGGCGGCGGCGTCGGAATGCGAACCTTGGTCCGGCGGTTGGGCAGCAGGTAGACCGCCTCCTTGGTCACCGCGCCGAAGGCGAAGCCCTCCGCCCGCCACTGCTCCCGGCTGAGATCCGGGAACAGCTCAAGCAGCGGCGCCGGACGCATCACGGCCCCCGACAGGCTGTGTCCGCCGCAGGCCTTGGCCTTTTCGATCACCGCAACCGGCACCTCGCCGAGACGCTCCGCGGTCTGGGGATCCTCGGCCAGCAGCGCCAGCAGCCTGTTCGCACAGGCGAGCCCGGCGGTGGCACCGCCGACGATCGCGACACCCACGTCGATGCGGTCCTCCTCGCCGTCCAGTTCACGACGGATGAACTCCGCACGCGAGTCGACCGCCGGCGGGTAGTCAGACGGCACGATGCCGTGACGGCCCGCCACCTCAGCCCTCCCGGCGCGCCCGCAGTGCCGCGGTCAGCTTGGGCAGGATCTTGTTCAGATCGCCGACGATCCCGAGATCGGCGAACTCGAAGATCGGCGCGTTGGCGTCCTTGTTGACCGCGACGATGTTCTCCGAGCCCTGCATCCCGACCTTGTGCTGGATCGCGCCCGAGATACCGGCCGCGAAATACAGCTTCGGCGAAACGGTCTTGCCGGTCTGGCCGATCTGGCCGGCGTAGGGGTACCAGCCGGCGTCCACCACCGCGCGCGTGGCCGCGACCGCGCTACCGGGACCGAACGCCTTCGCCAACTCGCTGCACAGCTCAAAGCTCTCGGCCTTACCGAGACCCCGCCCCCCCGCGACGAGGATGTCGGCTCCCTCGATATCGACGTCCTCGCCGCGCTGCTCGCCCCGGCTGAGCATCCGCGCCCGCGTGGAGAACTCCGAGAACGCGACCACGACCTCCTCCACCGGCGCATCCAGATCGCCCGGCGCCGCGATCTCGAACGCATTCAACCGGCCGATCACGATGCCCACATCACTGCGGTAGGAAATCTCGGAGATCGCCGAGTCACCAAGGATCGGGCGCTCCGCCACCAGCCGGCCATCGACCACGCGCACCGCCGTGACCTCCATTGCGACACCCGCACCCAGCCTGGCCGCCAAACCCGCCCCGATCTCGAAACCCAGCAGCCCGCCGCCGAACAGCGCGTAGCTGAAATGGTGCTCACCGACGAGCGCAGCCATCGCATCGACCACCGGCTGCGCGAGACCCTCCGGCCCCGCCACACGGTAGACGCGGCGGGCACCGTAGCGGCCAAGCGTGGCGCACAACTCATCGGTGGCCCCGTCGCCGACGACGACCGCGTGCGCCTCGCCGCCGAGCGCCGCCGCGAGCTTCGCGCCCTCCGAGACCGCCCCCAGCGAGTTCTTGTTGAACGCGCCCTCGTAATGCAACGCGTAGACGAGGATATCGGCCATCAGATCAGCTTCCTCTCATCCAACCAGGCGACGATCTGCGCGACCGTCGCATCAGTGTCTTCGTCCTCGATGATCGTCCCGGCCGGCTTGCGCGGCGGCTCCTTGAAGCCGCTCCAACGCGCGGCGGAGCCATCGCCACCGACGCGTGCCGCATCGATCTCGAGATCCCCCACGCTCAGCGTCTGGAGCGGCTTCTTCTTCGCCCCCATGATCGCCTTCAACGACGGGTAGCGAGGCTCGTTGATCGCATCCCCGACCGAGACCACCGCCGGCAGCCCCACCTCCACCGTGTCGTAGCCATACTCGGCTTGGCGCTCGCAGCGCAACAGTGGCGGCCCGCCCCCCGCCGGGGACTCCACGTCGAGCTTGATCACCTGGGTCAAGGACGGCATCGCCAGATGGTCCGCGACGATCGCGCCCACCGTGTAGCACTCCCCGTCATCGGACTGCTGCCCCAACAACACCAGATCGGGCGCCTCGCGGCGCAACGCCGCCGCGAGCGCATAACCGGTCGCCGCGACATCCGAACCCGCGAGAGCGTCGTCGCACAGATGCAACGACCGATCAACACCGAGCGATACGGCCTTGTGCAGCGCGCGCACCGCCCCCTCGGGGCCCATCGTGACCGCCACGATCTCATCCACCTCGACCACACCGCCCTCACGGATCGCCATCGCGGCCTCGATCGCGTGCGTGTCATACGGATTCAACGTGCGTTCACCACTGCGATCCATGCGCCCCGACGCCGGATCGATCCGCTTGCGAACCGCAGCATCCGGCACCTCCTTCACCAACACGCAGATCTTCAACGCAACGCTCCTTCGAATCGGACGGGTGGACGGGCGGCGCGAGCGTTCATGCGGCGCCCGCCACGGCAGCGCGAATGAAATCGATCGCGGCGACGGTGGAGGCGCCCGGGGTGAAGACCTCGGCGACGCCGATCGCCTTCAACGCTGGTATGTCGCCAGCAGGGATCGTCCCACCAACCATGACCAGCACGTCCCCCGCCCCCTGCTCGCGCAGCAGCTCGACGATCCGGGGGACCAGGGTCATGTGCGCGCCGGAGAGGATCGACAGGCCGACGACGTCGGCATCCTCCTGGATCACCGTCTCAACGATCTGCTCCGGCGTCTGGTGAAGCCCGGTGTAGATGACCTCCATGCCCGCGTCGCGCAGCGCGCGCGCGATGATCTTCGCCCCCCGGTCGTGCCCGTCGAGGCCTGGCTTGGCGACGATCACGCGGATCTTCTTGTGGCTTGAGGAAACGGACATGCGCGGGAGGGACGCCTCGGGATCGTATAGGGGCGGTGGCCGCGAGGCCCCTTCAGACCGCCACGATGACGGCGTCGCCCTGCGCTCCGCCGGAGCAGATCGCGGCGCAGCCGAGTCCGCCGCCCCGGCGGCGCAGCTCGTGCACCAGCGAGGCGAGGATGCGCGCGCCCGAGGCCCCGATCGGATGGCCGAGGGCGATCGCGCCGCCGTTGACGTTGACGCGGTCCTCGTCGATCCGAAGCATCCTGATCGACTGCAGCGTGACCGAGGCGAAGGCCTCGTTGATCTCCCACAGCTCGATCTCCGAGGCGTCCAGGCCCGCCTTGGCGAGCGCCTTGGCGGCGGCGAGCGCCGGCGTCCGGGCGAGGTAGGGAAACTCGTCGCCGGCCTGCGCGGTGGCGAGGATCGTCGCGAGCGGCTCGCAGCCGTTGGCCTTCGCCCAGGAGTCCCCGGCGACGACGATCGCGGCGGCCCCGTCGTTGACTCCAGGCGAGTTCCCGGCGGTGTGGCTGCCACCCGCCACGAAGATCGCCGGCAGGGCGGCGAGCGCCTCGAGCGTCGTGTCGCGCCGCGGCGCCTCATCCCGATCGACGACGGCGTCGGCCCCCCGCGAGCTCACGCCGACCGCGACGATCTCCTCAGCCATCCGGCCGTCGTCGATCGCGGCGATCGCCTGCTGATGCGAGCGCAGCGCCCAGCGGTCCATCGCGGCCCGTGTGATCTCGAGCTCGGCGGCGACCTCGGTTGCCTCGGCCGCCATGTGCTTGCCGCTCCACGGGCTCTCCAGGCCGTCGCGCAACATCGCGTCGTGGACCGTCGCGTCGCCCATGCGCAGGCCGAAGCGCGCCCCTTCGAGCAGATAGGGAGCCCTCGACATCGACTCCATACCGCCACCAAGGCCGACGTCGATGTCGCCCGCGCGGATCGCCAGATCGAGCAGCGCGACCGCCCGCATCCCCGACGCGCAGGCCTTGTTGAGTGTCTCGGAGCTGACTGTGGCGGGAATGCCGGCCGCGTGCGCGGCCTGGCGGGAGGGAACCTGTCCCTGGCCGGCGGCGAGCACCGTGCCCAGCACGACGTGCTCAATCCGATCCGCGGCGACACCGGAGCGTTCGAGCGCGCCCGCGATCGCAGTCGCACCGAGGGTCGCCGCGGGCAGCGACGCGAGCGCGCCGCCGAGCTTGCCGATCGGCGTGCGGGCGCTGCCGAGAATCACGGTGCTGGGCATCTGCGCGCACTCTCCCATCGATCGATCGCCGGCCCCGAGCCAGTTTAGTGAGCACCGCGGGACGCTCGGGCGTGCGCTGTATGCTCGCGTTCGAATGCGGGTCCACGCCACCACCGAGCCGCCGTCGCAGACCGCCGCCGACACGCTGGTCGTGGGGGTCTTTGAGGGCGAGCAGGTGGCCCAGGCGGGCCTGCAGGAGCTGCTCGAGTCAGGCGAGGCCAAGCGCGCCGGCGGCTCGCTCGCGCTGACCCACGAGGGATCGCGGCGCTGGCTGCTCATCGGACTCGGCAAGCGCGAGGAGTGGAGCGCCGAGCTCGCGCGCATGGGCGCGGCCAGGGCGGCCAAGCGCGCCGCCGAGCTGGGAGCGCGGTCGCTGTGCTGGGAGCTCCCCTACGGTTCCGACGACGCCATCGCGGGAGCGCTCGTGGAGGGCACGATCCTCGCCTCCTACCGCTTCGACCGCTACAAGGAGCAGCCCAAGGATCCCTCCGAGCAGCCGGTCGCGCTCGAGGAGCTGATCGTCAGCACCCCCGCGGACATCGCCGCGACGCTGGCCCGCGCGCAGATCCTCGCCGAGGCCGCCAACGCCGCGCGGACGCTCCAGGACACGCCTTCCAACGACATGACACCGACAGATCTCGCGAACCGCGCGCAGGCGCTCGCGCACGAACTCAAGCACCTCAGCGTCTCCGTCGAGGGGCGGGCGGAGATCCTGGCGCGCGGGATGGGCGCGTTCGCCGCCGTCGCCGCCGGCACATACGAGGAGCCGGCGCTGATCACCATGCGCTACGAGGGCCCCGGTGCAAGCGGCCCGACGCTGGGCTTCATCGGCAAGGCGGTCACGTTCGACACCGGCGGCATCTCACTCAAGCCGGGCGAGCACATGGAGGAGATGAAGTACGACATGTCGGGCGGCGCGGCGGTCATCGAGGCCGTCGGCGCGATCGCGCGACTGGAGCTGGCGGTCCGCGTGATCGCCGTCGTCGGCGCGACCGAGAACATGCCGAGCGGGCGCTCGGTCAAGCCGGGCGACATCGTCCGCACGCTCGCCGGCATCAGCGTCGAGGTCAACAACACCGACGCCGAGGGGCGTCTCGTGCTCGCCGACTGCATCGCCCACGCGATCGCCGAGGGCGCTGAACGCCTGGTCGACCTCGCGACGCTCACGGGCGCCTGCCTGGTCGCCCTCGGCCACACCCACGCTGGGCTGCTGAGCAACGACGACACGTGGTGCGCGCAGGTGGCCGCAGCGGCGCAGCGCACCGGCGAGATCGCCTGGCGCCTGCCGCTGCATCCCGAGTACGCAAAGGCCGTCAAGGGCACCTTCGCCGACCTCAACAACGCCCCCGCTGGCCGGCTGGCCGGTGCGATCACCGCCGGCGAGTTCCTCCGCCGCTTCGCCGGGGAGACACCCTGGGCGCACCTCGACATCGCCGGTACCGCCTGGGACCTCGGCCGCCCCTACGCCGAGACCGGCGGCTCCGGCTACGGCGTCCGCCTGCTGGTCGAGCTCGCCGGCGCTACCGCCGCGACGTAGACGGCGCTCAGCTCGGCGGCCCGTCGAGCTTCGCACGCACCTCGTCATAGCGCTCGAGCGTGATCTCGCCGCTCGCCAGCCGGCGGTCGAGGATCTCGCGTGCGGACGGCTGCGCCGGGCCGGGCGGCGGGCGCTCGAGCGGCGGCGGCGAGGGCGCAGACGGCGCGAGCAGGCGTCGCCCGTCGCCGAGCAGCCGGGCGACGAAGAGCACCATCGCCGTGATGAGCCCGACGAACACGAGCAGCACCACTATCCCGACCAGCAGGTGGGCTGCGCCGCCCCAGTAGTAGCCGAGGATCGCCATCGCCCTGGACACTACGCCCAAGTCGCGGCGCAGCAACCCGCGCCGTCCCGCCGCAGGGCGTGGACACGCCGGGCCGGCATCGGCCGGCCCGCATGCACGATGATGCCGGCATGGCGTCGAGCGGCGTTCCGATGATCGAGTTGCGCGGCGGGGCCCGGATCCCACAGCTGGGGTTCGGCGTGTTCCTGGTTCCACCGCCCGAGACCGCGCAGACCGTGTCGCTGGCGCTCGACGCCGGCTACCGGCACATCGACACGGCTACCGGGTACGCCAACGAGGCCGGTGTCGGTGAGGCCGTGCGTGCGTCGGGGATCGACCGCGGCGGGCTGTTCATCACGACGAAGTGCACAAATGACGACCACGGCTACGAGCAGGCGAAGGCGGCCTGCCACGTTAGCCTCGAGCAGCTGAACCTGGGTCCGATCGATCTGTACCTGATCCACTGGCCGGTGCCGTCGAAGGACCTCTACGTGGACACCTGGCGGGCATTCATCGACCTGCAGGCCGAGGGACTCGTGCGATCGATCGGCGTCTCGAACTTCCAGCCGGAACATCTCGAGCGGCTTGTCGCGGAGACCGGCGTGACGCCGGCCGTGAACCAGATCGAGCTGCATCCACGCCTCACGCAGCAGGAGCTTCGCCGGCTGCACGCGCGGCTGGACATCGTCACCGAGGCCTGGAGCCCGCTGGCGCGGGGCGAACTGCTCGAGGACCCGGTAATCGTCGGCGTCGCCGGCGCGCACGGCCGCACGCCCGCCCAGGTGCTGATCCGCTGGCACCTGCAGATCGGCAACATCGTGATCCCGAAATCGGTCACGCCGAGACGGATCAAGGAGAACTTCGACGTCTTCGACTTTGAGCTCACGCCGGAGCAGATCGCCGCGATCGACGCGCTCGACCGCGGCGAGCGGATCGGCCCGGACCCGGACAGCTTCGGCGCCCCGCCGACCAAGCCGCAGCCCTGAGCGCGGGCGCAGCGTCGCCGGCCGCCGCTGCCGCAGGCCCCGGAGATCTCGTCGCCGCGCGACTCGCGCTGCGTGATTTCCACCTCCGCGCACGGTCATGCCCACCGCCCCGCAAACGGCCAGGGCATTCACTCGCCAAGGTGGGTGCGAGCGTCTCACCCACCGCGCGCTGAAGTTTTCGCCATCGCCGTTGACACCGGTAGCCACCGGCGCAGCGACAGGACCGAAGCAACGTGAAAGGGACGGGCCCGCTACGGCGGGCCTTCTCGCTTCACCCGGTCAGCCTGAGCACGCGATCGTCGCCTCGGCGCTGGCCGTTTACCCTTCACGAGCGCCATGACCGCGGCCCCGCAACACGGCTACTCAACCACCCCGCTGACCCGCAAGCTCGGGATCGCCCCCACCACGCGGGTCGCCGTCCTCGCCGCGCCAGCGGGCTTCACCGAGCGCCTCGAAGACGTTCCGCCGCCGCACACCCGCCTGCGCGGCTGCTTCGACGTGATCGTCCAGTTCGCGGACTCGCGTGCGACGCTCGAGCGCCGGATCGAGCCCTTGATCGCCGCGCTCGAGCCGCGCGGCGGCCTTTGGATCGCGTGGCCAAAGCGCAGCTCGGGGGTCAGCAGCGACCTCGACGACCGTGTCGTCCGCGAGACCGTGCTGGCCACGGGCCTGGTCGACAACAAGGTCTGCGCGATCGACGAGGCCTGGTCGGGCCTGCGCTTCGTCAGGCGTCTGCGCGCTCGCTGATCCGCTGCGCGGCGCTCGCCGGGTCAAGGCGGCGCGCGGCGACCTCGTCCAGCAGACGCTCGAAGCTCTCGTCGCCGGCGAGGCGCTGCTCCAGGCCGCGACGCATCCGCGCGCTGGCCAATTCGATCACCTCGTTGCGCAGGTTGCGCCGGCGCCGGTGCTCGAGGGTGCCGGCAGCCTCGAGTTCGCGGCGGTGCGACTCGAGCGCCTGCTCGAGCTTCTCGACGCCGGCGCCGCGCAGCGCGTCGGTCGTGATGATCGGGACCTGCCAGCCCTCCTGCGGCGCGAGCGAGAGCGCGCCGCGAAGCTCGCGCACGAGCACATCGGTGAGGGGGTGGTCGGACTTGTTGACCACCAGCACGTCGGGGATCTCCATCACGCCCGCCTTGAGCGCCTGCACCGAGTCGCCCGAGCCCGGCACGAGCACGAGCACGACGCTGTCGGCGTGCCCCGCGATGTCGACCTCCGCCTGCCCCACCCCGACCGTCTCGACGTAGATCTCCTCGCGCCCCGCAGCCTCCATCAAGAGCGTCGTCTGCAGCGCCGCCTCGGCGAGTCCGCCCAGCGCGCCGCGCGTTGCCATTGAGCGGATGAAGACGCCGCTGTCGAGGAAGTGCTCGGACAGGCGAATGCGATCGCCCAGCACCGCGCCGCCGGTGAACGGCGAGGACGGATCGA
>PMKB01000243.1 GCA_003157595.1 Solirubrobacterales bacterium | reverse complement strand
GCGCGCGCTACTGCAAGGCACGCGACGCCGCCGGCCTGCGGCGCCTGCGCTTCCACGACCTGCGACACACCTTCGGCTCGCTCGCCGTCGACGGCGGCGCAAGCCTCGTCCAGGTCCAGGCGTGGATGGGCCACGCCGACGTCAAGACCACGATGCGCTACCTACACACCAAGAGCCGCACCGAGGATGCCGCGCTGCTCGGCGCGGCGTTCACGAGCGGGGCGCTCGCTCAGGTCGACCGAGCTGCGGTCGCGAGCAGATGAGGACGACTGGCCGCCGGCGCTCCCGTCGTCCTCGCGCCGAGCTGTCGGTGGCCCGGCTAGGGGAGTGGGTGGTCGCTGCAGCCTTCGGTTGTGTCGTCGACTTCGACGACGCGGTTGACCATCCAGCTGCCGGGCGCCTCCCCGGCACGCGCGGCGTGCTGCTCGATGTAGTCGAGCACGCGCTCGAACATCGCGACCTGTTCGACGCGAATCCGTTCTGCCAGCACGATCAGTCCGGGATGGAGGTCGTGCCCACGGCAGAGCCGGCGGAAGTCCTGCTCGTTATTGGTGACGAACACGTAGTCGCCATCGACAACGATCTCGTACAGCGCTGCGTCGGTCGCGCCGAGCAGCCCTCGGTCGCGGTTGCTGGTTGCTTCGTATCCGTGAGCGTGGGCGGGGTCGACGAGCCTGGGTGTAAGGTCCTCGTCGATCCAGAGCTTCATCGTCGCGTGGCGCTCGGCCGTGCGGAGTCGGCGTCATCGCGCCAGGGTGCCGCCGGCCGACCTCGTCTGGGGTGCGCTCGCGCCCACAGCCGCGCGAACGCGTACGCCTCTTTCGGGACGTTGGGGTGGTCCTCGCGGATCACCTCGGGGGTCTCGCCGGACTCAAGCAGGTAGGCGAGCGTGCGGATCGGCATGCGTGTCCCGGTGATCACCGGCTCGCCGCCCATCACCGCGGGGTTCTTCTCGAGATAGCGGTCGCGCAGTCGCGCGTACTCGGTGGCGCGTTTGCGCGCCTTGCGCACTCGCGGCGTCACCGAGATGGTTATCGCGTCGGAGAGCTCCAGCTGCTCAATCGACAGGTTTGCGGCGCTCGTGACGAGCCAAGCGTGAACTTGTCGCTTGAGCGCTACCGGCAGGGGGAGCGGGAGTTCGTTGAGGAGCGCGAAGAACGCGACGTCGTCGGCTTCTAGCAGCGTTTCGTGCTTGTGGCGGTGCGCCTTGACGAGCCGCTGCTCGACGGCCTTATTCACTGCGGTGAGGGTGACCTCGCCGAGTTCGGCGGTTTCGCGACGCGTGAGTAGCTCAGTCATAATTCGTTCCTTCCCGGGGACACTTTACCGTGGTCGGCGCCTTGGCGCAACCACTGTCCTCGTGCCTGCCCGCGTTCTGCTCCGTCGGGTTGAGCGACGCTCGCTCCCGAATCGCCGCAAATGCGTCGTCCACCAGGGACGACGCTCCCCCTGCGGACAACCAGCGGCGTTGATCGGCGACTACCGCTCACTGAGGGCGATAGCGAGAGCCACGACGCCGACGACGCCGGCCCGGGGCGCGCGCCTCCTTTCACGCGAAACCGGCACGCTACGAGCCCACAAGGGGTGCGCGAAGAGTGGGCCGGGACCTTGACCGTGGGTTGGCTCCCGGGTGTGCTAGGGAGCGGTAACCGTGTACTCGCCGCTCACGAAGTTGGGAGTCGCGCTGACCCTCCAGTACAGGACGGCGCCCCACGAAGGCGTGCTGAAGACTGTGTTCGAGCCGGGCGGCGGCGGGCCTCCCGTGGAGTAGACGATAAAGGCGGACAGCCCGACCTCCTCGTTGTCGTAGAGGCACAGATAGCCGCGGTCGGCTTGTCCGATTCCGGGACAGTCAGGCGAGGTCGCCCCAGTTTGGTTCCAGATGACGTTCGCGTTGGCGATCGGCGTTGCAAGCGGCTGCGCGTAGGTGATCCCATCTCCGATGTAGCCGCTGGTCGAATCGCCGCCGGCGGCTGCGTAGAAGCCCGACTCCGACTGTCCCGACGGCAGCGGCGTCTGGCTCGTCAAGTTCGCGCCGGCCGCGCCGGTCGCGCCGTTCGTCCCATTCGTCCCGTTCTTGCCGTTCGTGCCGTTCTTGCCTTGTAGCTTCTTGAGGACGCTTGGCTTGATCTGGCTCGTCGAGGTGATCAGGTAGGTGTGGGCGGCCCACGCGGTGCCGCCGCCCAGCGCGATCACCAGCGCAAGCGTCGAGGCGACGTTGGCGTACGACAAGCGTTCACGCGGCGCGCCGCCGCTGGGGCGGCCACCTCGAAAGCGAAACTCGCGCATCACACTCTCCTCAAGTCCGTGGTTGTACTGCCGCTGGCCGACGCTAGCTGACCCAGAGCGCACACGCAACAGCCTTCGCCACGCAAGCCGACCTTCGCTCGCTGGCGAGGCTGTCGAGTTGCGCGAGAAGGAGCACTCCAGCGACGCTCGCTTTGGCACGTGTTTGCAGGCGTCCGTTCCGGTTGGCCTGGCGCGCTTGGTCCTCGTCCAACTCGAGAGCCGGGGGCAACGGCTAGTGCGCTCCTGCTTCGGCGGTGGCTGTTGCGTAAGGGGTGGTGAGGTTTGGGGCTGGCGGCCTGGTGTTCGCGGGCTGCGCCTTGCAGCACGAGGCCCGTAGGGCGAGCGGAGCGGCGCGACCGACGGCGGGCCGTGCGTGGGGGGTTGGTTAGCGGTGCGTTAGCGGTCGGCCGGCTGGGTGGCTGTTCATTCGGCGGCAATGGCGATCGTTTGCTGGGGTGGGGCGTCGGCGATCCTGGCCGGTTGCTCGCCGCGGCGCCGGGGGCGTCGCACGCGTAGGTGTTCGGCCGCGAAGTATGAGCCGAGCACGATCGTGACGGCGAGCAGCTGTGCCGCGATCGTCTCGACGTTGCCGAACAGCGAGAACCATTGGCCGGCCCAGCCGGGGATGTGGATGCCGATCGGGGTGGTGCCGATCCAGCCGGCGAGTTGCATCTCTTGGACCTCCTCGCCGACCATCACGAAGAGCACGACGACGAGCATCGCGCCGGTGATGATCAGTAGCCGCCTGTAGGGGAGCCGCTGGTGCAGGCCGAAGGTGAGCACGCCGACCGCCGTGGTGAACAGGCAGCCGAGCAGGACGCCCTCGAGCACGACGCTTGAGCCGAATGTGACGCGCAGGTTTTGTAGGAAGACGACGATTTCGAAGCCTTCGCGGTAGATCGAGGTGAAGCCGAGTAGCCCGAGGCCGAGCAGCGTGCGCCGGAGGTTGGCGTCGCCGCTTGAGGCGAGCAGGCTGCGGCGGCGTTTGTGGTGGTGGGAGATCCAGCCGGTCCAATAGACGCGGTGGAAGAACCAGTTCATCACGACCAGCAGGACGATGATCGCCGGCAGCCCGGTGGCCGCCTGCAGGTCCAGGCCGCGCCCGCCGAGTTGGCCGATCAGCCAGACCGCAACGAACCACGTGCCAATCGTCGCCAGCAGCGCGACGCCGCCGCCGACAGCCACGGGACGGCGGTAGGCCTTGTTTGAGCCGAGGAAGCTCGCCATCACCGCGGCGAGCACGAGGATCGTCTCGAGCCCCTCGCGGAAGACGAGGATCGCGCTGTTGATCACCGCCGTGGTGCGACTCATGTGCCGGCCGGCTCCCAAGGCACTCGGGTCCGGCGTGCCGCCCTTGGCGTGCCAACCGAGCACGACCACGAGCACCGCCACCGTGAGCACCACGAGCGTCCACACGTAGAGGCCGGCTCGCGAGCCGCGCCTCGCGGATCGTCGAGGCGATCCAGCTCCGGAGGCGTGCTCCGGGCGCGGCGCTCGCTGCTGTTCCTGCGGCGGCATTCGGTCTCGGAGCCCCTTCGTTGAATCCCGACCGTGGCGGTCGAGATCGGCACCCTAGCATAAGTTAGGCAACCCTAATTAGGATTACCTAACTGCGCATGGTGCGGAGCGTCCTATGCAACGGGCGTCGAATGAGCCCGGAGGCGGGCCGGAGCGAGCGTTTCCCCACCCTCACGCGATGCGCCCCGGTGTTCGTGGGAGCAGGTGTGGCGGGTGTCCTGCACGGTCTGGTGGTCAGTGGAGATTGCGGATATCCGACACGCTGGATCGGGTTAGGGTCGAGGGCTGGGAACTGCAGTGGCTGTGGGCGTATTTGCCTGATCGGAGGTTGCAGACTGATTCTTGCGCGGATTACCGGTGTGGATGGTTCGACGTGGCGGTGGCCGCGCGTGCCGCGCTGGCTGTGGGTCGTTGGCCCGGGCGTGATGGTCATGCTCGCCGATACCGACGCGGGCAGCGTGATCACGGCGTCCCAGTCGGGTGCGCGATGGGGGTACCGTCTGATCGCGCTGCAGGTCCTGCTGGTGCCGGTGCTGTACCTGGTGATGGAGTTGACGGTTCGGCTGGGGATCGCAACGGGCAAGGGACACGCGCAGCTCATCAGGGAGCACTTCGGGGCCCGGTGGGCGACTGTCTCGGTCGCCGCGCTGCTTGTCAGCGCGTTCGGCGCGTTGGTGACGGAGTTTGCTGGAGTGGCCGGGGTCGGCGAGCTGTTTGGGCTGCCGGCGGCGCTGACCGTGCTCGCGGCGGCAGCGCTGCTCGTGCTCCTGGTCATCTCCGGCGGCTACCGTCGGGTTGAGCTGGTCGGGATCGCACTGGGCCTTTTTGAGCTCGCCTTCGTAGCGGCTGCCGTCCTTTCCCATCCCGGCGTGCACGCGCTCGCGGCGGGAGTCGTGAGCCAGCCACTCGATCAATCCGGCTACCTGACGCTCGTCGCGGCGAACGTCGGAGCAGTCTTGATGCCTTGGATGCTGTTCTACCAGCAGGGCGCCGTGGTCGACAAGGGCCTGATGGTGCGCGATCTGCGATCAGCGCGGATCGACACTGCAGTCGGTGCGCTGCTCACCCAGCTGGTCATGTGTTCGGTGTTGATAGCGACCGCGGCAAGTCTGCATGGCCGCGTCGGCTCATTGCAGAGTGTGGGTGCGATCGCCGGCGCGCTCGCACCGCTGCTCGGCAGCTCAACGAGCCGAATCCTGCTCGCCTGCGGCATCCTCGGGGCGGCGCTGGTTGCGGCCATCGTCGTGTCACTCGCAGCCGCTTGGGCAGTCACCGAAGCCACCAGACAGCCGCGTAGCCTCAACGACGGGGTGCGCCGCGCGCCACTCTTCTACGGCCTCTATACCGGCGCAGTCGCGATCGGCGCGCTGCTCGTGCTCGCCAGCCGCTCGCTCGTACGGCTCGCCGTCGACGTCGAGGTCGTCAACGCACTCCTGCTGCCACTGGCACTCGGCATGCTCATCCTGCTCGCCCACCGGGTACTCGCGGCCCCACACGCGCTGCGGCGCAGCCACCGCGTCGCCGTCAGCCTTACGGTTGTCGCCGTCGCGCTCGTCGGAATCATCGCCATTGGCTTCGCCTTCGGGCTCTGACCCAGCGCGACGACCGCTACAGCCCGCGGCGAGCCGCAAGGCGCACGCGATCGGCAATCGCGGCACCGCGGCCTTGGCGCGAGCGCAATCACGACTACACCGCAGAAGCGAACGCTTACGCTCCAGCCCGACCCGTCCATGCGGCGACGCCTGCCCTCGTGAGCGACCACGCGTCCAGCTCCGCACCCAGCCACGCCCGCACAGGACGAGGACCATGTGCGCGCCTCGAGAGCCGCTCGACTCTCGCTCACGCCGGTCGATGCGGGAGCGGTCTCGCCCTCGACCGCCAGACCTGCTGGTCGTCCAACTCAGGCGTGAGCCGCACTCCCCAGCAGACGCTCGCGCTTAGCGCGAAGGAAGAGTCTCTATCGCGACGGCTCGGGTGGCTGCTCCCAAGGAGTGCAACAATGTCGGCGTGGTGTAGCCGGACACGCCGACCGGCCGACGTCAGATCAGGGCCGCGGGAATACTCGTCGTGATCATCCGCACGGTTGGCATCGGAGAGCCTTGCGGACGCGCGTGGCCGCCACCGGGCGATGCCCGCTAAGAACCTGTTTCACAATGAGTTGAGTCGTCTCCAGCAGAGGATTGAGCAGGCGAGGATGAGCAGGCCGGTGTGGAGTTCGGGGTAGCGTTCGTAGCGGATTCGTAGGCGACGGAAGTTGTGCAGGTGCGCGAAGCCGCGTTCGACGACCCAGCGTTGTCGGCCGAGCCCTGAGCCGTGCGCGCTGCCGCGGCGGGCGATCACTGGCTTGATGCCGCGCGCCCACAGCAGCCGACGGTACTTGTCGTGGTCGTAGCCGCGATCGGCGAGCAGCAAGTCGGGCTGTTGACGCGGTCGGCC
>PMKB01000330.1 GCA_003157595.1 Solirubrobacterales bacterium | reverse complement strand
CGTCGTCGTGCTCAACGACAACGGGATGTCGATCGCCCCCAATGTCGGTGCGCTGTCGCGCTACTTCAACCGCGTGCGGCTGAACCCGCGCCTGTGGCATGCCCGCGGCGGGATCGAGGGCGGTTTGACGAAGCTTCCGGGCGGCATCGGCGCTGCGTTCGAGCGGTTCGGGCCGAACATCAAGGAGTCGATCAAGGCATTCGCGGCCCCCGGCCTGTTCTGGGAGGAACTCGACTGGGCGTATGTGGGGGTGATCGACGGGCACGACGTGCGCGNNAAGGGCTTTGGGCCTGCCGAGAACGGGGGGCTAGAGGGCATGGAAGCCTGGCATGCGGCGAAGCCACGCTCGATCGCCAATGGCGAGGTCGTCCGCTCGAGCGCGCCGGCTGAGGTGCCACCGCCGCCGCAATACACGACCGTCTTCGGCGAGGCGTTGCTCGAGGAGTGCCGTCGTGACGCCCGGGTGATCGGCATCACCGCGGCGATGAACTCCGGCACGGGACTCAACATCCTGCAGGCCGCGATGCCGGAGCGCTACTTCGACGTCGGCATCGCCNNGCGATCTATTCGACGTTCCTGCAGCGCGCCTACGACCAGATCGTGCACGACGTCTGTCTGCAGCGGCTCCCGGTGGTCTTCGCGATGGACCGCGCCGGGCTGGTCGGCGACGACGGTCCGACCCACCATGGCGTGTTCGACATCGCCTACCTGCGCTGCCTGCCCAACATCGTCCTGATGGCACCCCGCGACGAGGCGATGCTGGTCCACATGCTGCATACGGGGCTGTCCCACGACGGCCCGTCCGCGTTGCGCTACCCGCGCGGCGAGGGCGTCGGTGTGCCGCTGCCTGCGGAGCCGATCGTCGTGCCGATCGGGACCGGCGAGATCCTGCGCGAATCGCCTGACGGCGGCGGAGGGCACAGCCATCGGGTCGCGCTGCTCGGATACGGCACGGGTGTCGGCAAGGCGCTCGCGACGGCGGCGCTGCTGGAGTTCGACGGGATTGCCACGACGGTCGCCGACGCGCGTTTCGCCAAGCCGCTGGACAGCGGCCTGATCGCCCAGCTCGCCGCCGAACACGAGCTGCTGGTCACGATCGAGGAGGGCGTGCTGGGCGGCGGCTTCGGCAGCGCGGTCTGGGAGACGCTCAACGAAGCCGGGGGCGCGCAGACGCGGATCGTTCGCGTCGGTGTGCCCGACAGGTATGTGACACACGGTGCGCCGGCACTGCTGCACGACGAGATCGGCTTCACGCCCGAGCGGATCGCCGAGCGCGTGCGCGCGGCGATCGACCGCCCGACGTTCGCTGAGCGGTAGCGGCCGATGCAACCGGTACAGCGGGCGGCCCGAACGCGGCCCGTCGCGCCCCGGGTGACCGTGCGCCCGGCGGGCGCGAAGGCGGAGCGTTGAGATGGCCTCGAAGGTCCGCCTCGACGCGCTGCTCGCCCAGCGCGGCCTGTTTGAGACCCGCACCCGGGCGGCCGCGTCGGTGCTGGCGGGCGAGGTGCGGATCGGCGCCCACGGGCTGCGCGCGACAAAGCCGGGGGCGCTGGTCGCCGCCGATGTCCAGCTGGCGGTCGACGAGGTGCCGCGGTTCGTGTCGAGGGGCGGCGTCAAGCTGGCCAACGCGCTGGCTGAGAGCGGCCTGGAGGTTGCCGGCCGTCGCTGCCTTGACGTCGGCGCTTCGACGGGCGGATTCACCGACTGTCTACTCGCGGCGGGGGCCGCCGCGGTCGTCGCGCTCGATGTCGCCTATGGCGAGCTGAGCTGGAAGCTGCGCGGCGATCCGCGCGTGACCGTGATCGAGCGCTTCAACGCGCGCGAGCTGCACGCCGGCGTGCTGCCTTACGCTCCCGAGGTGATCGTGGCCGACCTGGCCTTCATCTCGTTGCGAACGGTGCTGGCGGCACTGCTGTCATGCGCCGCGCCGCGCTTTGACGCGCTCTGTCTGGTGAAGCCGCAGTTCGAGGTGGGGCGCGGGTTGGTGGGGCGCGGCGGCGTCGTGCGCGACGGGGCGTTGCGTCGGCGCGCGCTGCTCGAGGTCGCAGCCAAGGCGGCGGAGCTCGGCGCGTCTGTGCGCGGATTCTTCCCGTCGGGACTGCCCGGGCCAAAGGGGAACATCGAGACCTTCGTGTTGCTCGCCGAGCGCGAACGCGGATCGCTGAGCGGCCTGGATGCGTTGGCATTGGCGGCTGATCCCGGATGAGCACCCGCGCGATCACCGTGCTGACGCACGGGCGGCCGGAGGAGACATCCGGGGCGCTGCGCGAGCTCGCCGCGATGGCAGCGGCCGCCGGCGCGGTGCTCACGCTCGATGCGGACGAGAGCGCAAAGCACCCGCTTGGCGGCGATGTCGCCGGGCTCGTGTTCGACACGCCGGCCGCGCTGGACGCCGAGCTGTGCGTCGCGCTCGGCGGGGACGGCACGATCCTGCGGGCTCTGCGCGCGTACGCGCGGACCTCGGTGCCGGTCTTCGCCGTCAACTTCGGCGAGGTGGGATTTCTCTCGACGGTGGAGCCCGACCGGATGCGTGAGGGGTTCGAGCGCGCCCTGGCCGGCACACTCGACGTGCTGAGCCTGCCGGCGATCGAGGTCGAGGGCCCGGCCGGGAGCCACGTCGCGCTGAACGACCTCTCGCTGCATCGCAAGGTCGGCGGACGCGTCGCGGAGCTCGCCTACGCGATCGCCGGGGAGGAGATCGGCAGCGTGCGCTGCGACGGACTGGTCGTCGCCACGCCAGCCGGTTCGACCGGCTACAACCTGGCCAACGGCGGCCCGGTGATGGCCTGGGGAGTTGCCGGCATGGCCGTGTCCTTCATCGCGCCCCACTCGCTCAGCGCGCGCGCACTCGTGGTCGCCCCCGACGATGTGCTGATGCTGCACAACAGCTCGCGCGAGACGCTCGCCGTCTCGGTCGACGGACGCCCGGTCGGCGAGATCGCGCCGGCGGAGGTGGTCCGCGCGTGCTTCGCCCACGATGTCGCGACGCTCGGGCAGATGGACGGATCGAGCTTCTACCGCCGCCTGCGGGAGAAGTTCGGACGCCTGTCGAGGTAGGAACCCGCCGGCTTCGGGCCGGTTGCCGCCCGCGCCGGACGTGTTCGCAGGGGGGTTGCCAGCGGCTGGTCACAGTCGGGTTCTGTCCCCGCGCGCTGCTACACCCTGTCCGATGCTGCTTGAGCTATCCGTGCAGGACCTGCTGTTGATCGAGGAGGCGCGACTGGAGCTGGTCGCGGGCCTGAACGTGATCACCGGCGAGACCGGTGCCGGCAAGACGGTCCTGGCGCACGCGCTCGACCTGCTGCTCGGCGGCCGCGCGCGACCGGGGATCGTTCGCCCAGGAGCCGCCGAGGCCTATGTGGAGGGCGTCTTCGAGTTGCCTGAAGGCCTTCGCTGCGAGCATCTCGCGGCGGACGCCTCGGAGCTGGTGCTGGCGCGGCGGGTCGGTGTCGACGGGCGCACGCGCGCCTACCTCGGCGGTCGCTCGATCGCGGTCGGTCAGCTGCGCGAGCTTGCCGGCGAGATGCTGGCGTTCTACGGCCAGCACGAGCACCGGCGGCTGATGCTCGGTGCCGCTCAGCTCGAGATCCTCGACGCCTCGTGCGGCCCCGACCAGGCGCTGCGACGCGCGGTGACCGCGACGGCCTGGGCGGCGGTGAGCGAGGCGCGCGCGGAGCTCGAACGTCTGGCGGAGCTTGCCGGGGAACGCGAGCGACAGCTGGACCTGCTCGAGTTCGAGCTGGGCGAGATCGAGCAGGTCGATCCCGGGGAGGATGAGCGCGCTGCGCTCGTTGCCGAGCGCGATCGGCTGCGCAACGTCGAGGGGCTGCGCAGCGCCTCTTGGGGTGCGCAGCAGGCGCTCGCCGACGAGGATGCCGGCGGGATGCGAGCGCTGCTCGCCTGCGAGTCGAGCCTGGACGCGGCGGCGCCGCTTGACTCCCAGCTCGAGCAGCTGGCGCTGCGCGCACGGGCGCTGGCCATCGAGGCCCAGGATCTGCTCAGCGAGATCGGGCGCTATGGCGAGGAGCTGGAGACCCAGCCGGGCCGCCTGGAGTTCGTCGAGGAGCGGCTTGCTGCGATCGCGCGGCTCGAGCGCAAACACGGCGGTAGCGTGACGACCGTGCTCGAGCACGCCGCGCGCTGCCGGGAGCGACGCGAGCAGCTGATCGGCGCCGAGGTTGCGATGGAGGCCGCACAGGCTCGGTTGGACGACGCGCTTCGCGAGCACGCCGCGGCGCATGCGGCGCTGAGCCGCGCTCGCGCCGGCGGTGCCCCCGCGCTGGCGCGCGAGGTGCGCGAGCGGCTGGCGGAACTGGCGATGGCGGAGGCGAGCTTTGAGGTCGTGCTCGTGCCGTGCGAGCCCGGGCGCGCCGGCGCCGAACAGGCCCAGTTCGAGATCGCGCCCAACCCTGGTGTTCCCGCGGCCCCGCTGCGAGAGATCGCCTCCGGCGGCGAGCTGTCGCGCGTGATGCTGGCACTGCTATCCGCGGCTCACGGTGGCGGCTCGACGACACTCGTCTTCGACGAGATCGACGCCGGGATCGGCGGCCACACCGCCCGCGCGGTCGGCGAGCAGCTGCGCGCGCTCGCCCAGGGCCGCCAGATCCTCGCGATCACCCACCTGCCACAGGTGGCGTCCTTCGCCGCCCGCCATTTCACGATCGCGAAGGACCTCGCCGGCGAGCCGACGCGCGCGACGGTCACGCGCCTGGCCGACGAACAGGTGCTGGGGGAGCTCGTCCGGATGCTTGGCGCCGACGCGCATGACGCCGGCGCGCGACGCCACGCGAAGGAGCTGTTGCGGGCAGCGTGAGCGCGCCGGACGCTGACGTCGTCGTCGAGCTGCTGTCGGGGGATGCCCCGCGGGCAGCGCGCGTGCTCGTCGGCGCGCTGGCCCGTGAGACGCCGGTGCTCGCCTCGGGCACGCTGACCGAGCGCTTCGGCGGCCGCGTCCTGTTGAAGGCCGAGAACCTCCAGCGAACCGGATCGTTCAAGCTGCGCGGCGCGCTCAACCGCGTAGCCGGCCTGCCGGCCGGAAGCGGAGTCGTCGCCGGCAGCGCCGGCAACCACGCCCAGGCACTCGCCTACGCCGCCAGCGCACGTGGCCTGGCGTGCGAGGTGTTCATGCCCGAGCAGGCGGCGGTGGCCAAGGTAGCCGCGGTCCAGGCATACGGAGGCTCGGTCACGCTCGGCGGTGAGAGCGTGGATGACTGCGTCGCCGCCGCGCGCCAGCGCGCGGAGCTGACGGGCGCGGTCTTCGTCCACCCGTTCGACGATCCGCAGGTGATCGTCGGCCAGTCGACGCTCGGGCTGGAACTGCTCGACCAGGTGCCCGACCTCGCGACGGTGGTCGTCCCGTTAGGCGGAGGCGGCCTGATCGCGGGGATCGCGGGCGTGGTCAGGCTCGCTCGCCCTCACGTGCGTGTGGTCGGCGTTCAGGTGGCCGCGTGTGCTCCCTACCCGGCTGCGCTTGCGGCCGGCGCGCCGCTCTCCGTCAACGCCGGCTCGACGATCGCCGACGGCATCGCCGTGAAGCGGCCGGGGGAGCTCACGTTGCCGCTGGTCGCGCGCTGGGTTGACGAGGTGGTCGTGGTCAGCGAGGAGGACACGGCCGAGGCGATGGTGATCCTGATGGAGCGCGCGAAGCTGGTCGTGGAGGGTGCCGGGGCGGTTGGCGTCGCCGCGCTGCTGGCGTCGCTCGTCAAGCCGTCTGCCGACGGTGCGACCGTGGTCGTGCTCTCCGGTGGCAACGTCGACGCCGGGCTGCTCGCGCTGGTGGCGCGTCGCCACGAGACGGCGGTGGGGCGGCGGCTGCGGGTCTTCACACGCGTGTCCGACCGTCCGGGTGGGCTTGCCCCGCTGTTGCTGTGCGTGGCCGCGGCTGGCGGGAACCTGCTTGCCGTCGAGCACGTGCGTGAGGCGGTCGACCTGCAGGTGCGACAGACCGGCGTGGAGCTGACGCTCGAGACGCGCGGCGCAGAGCATGCCGAGTCGATCATCGCCGCCATGATCGCCGCCGGCTACGGGGTGGAGCGCGTCTAGCGGGCCCGCTCGAAACCTTCGCCGGTCAACGCCGGCGTCTGAACGCCGCTTGGCGGCGGCCTGGGACGGGGCAGGGCAACCAGCCCGTGGGGCTGGAGTCCCTGCGGAGCCCCCGTCAGTGCGTTGGGAGCAGGTCTCGCTCGGGGTCGATCTTCCAGCGTGCCGCGGCGGCGAGGTGCTCCTCGCGCAGCGACCAGCGGTCGGGGAGGTCGTCGCCATCGTGATCGGGGGCGGCTCCCTTGAGCGCCATGGCGCCCGTGTTGTCGCCGAGCGAGCGGATCAGCGCGACGTCGGCTTCGCCGAGCGGGCGAGTCCGCGACAGCGCTGCGAGCTCTGCGCGCTTGTCCTCGACCGGACGCGCCGCGGGCCCGGACTCCTGAATCAGCGTTGGGGCGACGCAGGCAACGGGGGCGTGGGCCAGGTCCCACGCACATGCGAGCTGAAGCATCGTCAGCCCGTTGCGCTGCGCGATCGGCCGCATCAGCTCGAGCCGCTCGCGCGCCTGCTCGACCCAGCCGGCCGGCCGGAAGCAGCGATGGTCGCCGGCCCTGAATGCGTGGCCGGCAGCGACGTCGTCGTGGAACACGCCACCGTAGTCGACGACCCTCGCGATCACGCTCACGCCGGCTGCCGATGCCGCGCCGAGGGAGAGCTCACCGGGCCACGGCTCGAGCGGGTTGAGGATCAGCATCGCCCAATCGATCAGCGACCCGAAACGCTCGAAGCAGTCGATCAGATCCAGCGTGAAGCCGTTTGCCGGACCAGGCGCGACGCCGAGCCGGTGTGTGAGGCCTTGTTCGCGCAGCGCCGCCATCCCCTGCCAGACCGTTTCGCTGGTGTAGCCGATGCGGTCCGGGTTGTGCAGCATCAGCACGTCGAAGCGGTCGAGACCGCAGCGTTCGAGGCTGCGCTCGGTCGCCATCCGCAGATAGTCGCCGTAGCTCTCGGGTCCGCGCAGCGCCGGGTCGGTGAAGCGCGGGTAGCCCTTCGCGCCGGAACGCTCGCCGGTATAGAAGTCGTGGCCGACGGCCCCGACGATGCAGACGCTCTCACGCGCAACGCCCGCAAGCGCCAGGCCGAGCAGGCGATCGGCCTCGCCGGCGCCATAGACATCGGCCGTGATGACCGTGTCGATCTCGGCGTCCGGACGCAGCAGCGCGATCAGGCGCTGCTCCTCGAGTGGCTCTCCGAAGTGCATGAAGCGCCCGCCGCTCCAGGTTCCCAGCGCGGCGACCCCGGGGTCGCGTGGTTGCCGACCATCCACACGGTCCAGTCTAGATGCGCCGCAGCGGCGCCGCCGTTAGGCTCGCTGACCGTGCCCCAAGAACGCCACCGCGCCCAGCTGTCGGACGGCTCGGCGGGGCGGGAGCCTCAAACACCGGCGCGTGGGCTGCGCGCGAAGGTGCGTGCGCCGCTGCGCTTTGCGGACTGGCGCCCAGGTGGCGCCGGGTGAGGGCGCCGAGTGTCGGGGAGCTGCTGCGCGCAGCATTCGATCTCTATCGCGGGAATGTGCGGCTCGTCCTGGCGGTGACGGTGCCGATCGTCATCGTCGTGACGGGGTTGACGGCGCTCGGCCTGGGCGAGCTGGGGGCCCGTGTCAGTCCGGCTCCGCCGCCGCGCGACGCGTACGTCGGCTTTGCCGTCAGCGAGCTTGTCACGGGCCCGTTGATCACCGCGATCCTCGCTCGCCTGGTCCTGTTGAGGCGCCGTGGCGAGAGCGTCAACGCCACCGACCTGGTGGCCGACGCGCTTGAGCTCTTTCCCGCTGTTCTGCTTGTCATCGTCGCCTGGCTGGTCGTGGCGTTCCTCGGGTTCGCCTGTTTCTTCGTTCCCGGCGCCTACATCTTCGTCAGCTGGTTCTTCGTTGTGCAGGCTGTCGTGATCGACGGCGACCGCGGCTTCGCGCCGATCCGCCGCAGCGCCAGCCTCGTGCGCGGACACTGGTGGCGCAGCGCGGGCACGGGTGCCGCCTTCTGGCTCGCCGCGCTCGTGCCGCAGGTGGTGATCGTGTACGCACTGACGCCGGTGGCACGCTCGGCCAACTCCTATGCGATCGTCGTGATCGCCGGTGCGCTTGCGAGCGTTATCGCGCTCCCGTTCCTCGCCATCGGCGCGACGCTCTACTACCTCAATCTGCGCGACGGGGCCGCGCGGGCCGCCCGCGCTTGACGCGCCGGTCGCAGTGGTCGCGTAGCGGCCGCGCCAAGCGCTCAGAGTTCCGACCGCATCGCTCGCTACGGTTCGATCTTGCCTGCCCGTCTTCGAATGTTTGCGCGCAGCTGCGACTCGGCGAGTCGCGCCGCTGCGTTTTGCGCGCGCTGTGCGGGTTCCTGTCCAAACTCCGTTTTCAGCGAGCGCGCCAGCGTTTCGCGCTGGCTAGACTGGTGAGAAGCCCTGATGCCACAGACGCCTGAACGTCAACACCGACCCCGCTTCATCTTCGTCACCGGCGGCGTGGTTTCCTCACTCGGCAAGGGCATCGCGGCCGCCTCGATCGGCAAGCTGCTCGTCGCTCGCGGCCTGACCGTCGCGTTGCAGAAGTTCGACCCCTACATCAACGTCGACCCGGGCACGATGTCGCCGTACCAGCACGGAGAAGTTTTCGTCACCGAAGATGGGGCCGAGACCGATCTCGACCTCGGGCACTACGA
>PMKB01000226.1 GCA_003157595.1 Solirubrobacterales bacterium | reverse complement strand
AGGCTGATTTGGGCCGGATCAGGGCCAACGGGGTTGTCCGTTGGCAGCAACTTGGCTTCGGCGCGGACCCTGCTTGTCGGGCCTGCCTCCTGCGTTCACGTCCAACACGCCTGTCGGGCGTGCCTGCGCCGGCACTGGGTCTCATTGAGTGGTGTGCGCGGGCGGTAGGCCGAGAGCGTGTCGCAGCGTACTCGTGGCCGCTTTGACGGCGGCGCCGTCTTTCGCGAACGCCGCCTTGAGCGCGGCGCTTGTCGATTGTGTCGTCGCTGAAGTCGCGAGGATATCGTCGGCGAGGTTCTCGTAGGCGTTCACGAACGTGGTGACGGCTGCTCCCAGGCGGCCCGCGCCGGAGCTCAGGAGCTGCTCGTCGAGTTGTGTGAGGGTGTTCGCAAACTGCTCGTCCATCTCGGCGACCTGGGTCGAGGTGTCACCGCGATGCAGCGCCTTCAACCGCGCGAACCAGATCTTTCCGGCCGCGGTCACGCGCGCCTGGCCGGCCAGGAACTCCTTGCGTATCACTGATGTGCTGACGGGCTTCGGCGCCCCGGTGAGAAATGATCTGATCGCGAAGGCGACGGTCGTGGGGTCCTGAAACAGAAACGCATGCCCGGCGTCGGGGAAAAGCACCAGCCGCGCTCCCGAGATCAGCTTGAGCAGAGTCCGGCTGTTGGAGAGCGGGTCGATACGGTCGACGATCCCGTCCGCGATCAGCGTCGAGGCCGAGATCTTGGCAGCCTCTTTGCCGGCGGGGTCAGTGCCGGCCCACCACTGTGTCACGGCTCGCGCCTGCGCCGCAACGGTGGCGGCCGAAGCGAGGGGAGCAGAAGGATAGGTCGAACTGTCCGCCACGTACGCGGAATACGCGACGCCCCGATCACTGGGGAAGAGGGCGGCCGCGGTCTTCTGTGGGTTACCACTGGTGAGCGCGTCGATCTCGCTCTGCGACGGCCGGGCCACCGTGCCGGTCGACGGGAAGGCAGCGCACAGGACCAGACGGCGCACCTGACTTGGGTGTAGTACCGCCAGGGCCTCGGCGATCATGCTGCCCATCGACCAGCCGAGCACGTTTGGCCGACCGAGGCCGAGGGCGCTGATCACCGCGCTCGTCTGGTCGGCCATGGCGTCGATCGTGAGTGGCGCCGGCAGCGCCTGGGTGTGGCCCAGCTCCGCGTTATCGAGGATCGTCACCCGGAAGTGCTCGGCGAGATCGTCGACGAACCGCGGATCCCAGACCTCCATGGTTCCTGCGTAGCCCATGATCATGACCAGGGCCGGGCCGCTGCCGAAGACCCGATAGGCGACCGTGCCCAATCTGGTGTGGGCGGTTCGAACTGGAACCGACGCGATTGACCCGATCCCCTTCGTCGTGTGCGTCGTCGCAGTCCTGCCGGTCCCGCAGGCCGCCAGCACCAGGCTGGCCGCGACCAGCAGCGTCGCAACCGTTGCAGTACGCCGATTCAAGCTGGGTCTCATGTATCTCCTCTTGCTCGAGTGCGGCATGCCTCGCTGAGTGTTCATGCGCGCTGGTGCGGCGCGTCGTCGCACGACCTCCCGGAAGCGGGTGGCAGGCGGTGTCGCTCTGTCAGCCGCTGCGGGTCGGGGGCCGGCCGCGCCTGGGCATAGGCGCCGCTTGTCGGGGCATCCGGCCGGCTTCGTTGAGGGCCCGTCGCAGCAGCATCTCGATTTGGGCGTTGAGGCTGCGGAACTCGTCAGCGGCCCACCGGGCGAGAGCATCGTGGACCGTCGGGTCGATGCGCAGAAGTAGTTGCTTGCGCTCGGGGCTCACGTATAGAGCGTGCCGGTGTTGACGACCGGGGACGCCGGCTGCTCGGCACAGAGCACGACGAGCAAATTGCTCACCATTGCTGCTTTGCGCTCTTCATCGAGATCGACAATGTCGCGCTCGTTGAGCATGGCGAGGGCTTGTTCGACCATCCCGACGGCGCCCTCGACGATGCGGGAGCGCGCTGCGACGACGGCGTTGGCCTGCTGTCGGCGCAGCATCGCTTGGGCGATCTCGGGGGCGTAGGCGAGATGGCTGATGCGCACCTCAACGATCTCCACTCCGGCGATCACGACCCGCTGGGCAACCTCCTGCGCCAGCTCTGCGGCGACGACGTCGGTCGAGCCGCGCAACGAGGTGCCCTCGCCTGTGGGGTCGTCATAGGGATGGGTGGTTGCGACGTGGCGCAGCGCCGACTCGGCCTGAACCTCAACGAAGTTGACGTAGTCATCGACGGCATAGACGGCCCGGGAGGTGTCAGCGACCTGCCAGACGACAATGGCGGCGATCTCCACCGGATTGCCGTCAGCATCGTTGACCTTCAGATGGTTGGTCTCGAAGTTGCGGACCCGAATGCTCAGGGTCCGCCGGTCCGCCAACGGCACGATCCACCACAGGCCCGATCGACGCTCGGTGCCGACGTAGCTCCCGAAGAACCGCACGACCTTGGTCTGGCCGGGCTGCACGACGACCAGCGAGGTCAGGACAACAACAGCGGCCACGACCGGCACCACCGCCCACGCCGCGGCTGAGCTTTCGGCGACGAGGACGCTCGCAGCGGTGAACGCGAGCACGACGAGCACGCCGAACCAGCCGCTGATCGCCCAGGCCGGGCGCTCGTGAATTTCGACGCGGGTCCCTGAGTGCCCGACCGGAGTCGCCTCGGGCTGGCGGTCTTGCTGGATGTCCTGGCTCACGATTTCCTCCTCATGGAGTGCCGTCTCAAGTTTGATTTACACGCGGCCGACGCCACTCGCCAGCACGGGTGCGAGCGCCGTCACTGCGCGTCGGTCGACTTCGTCCCTGCGCTCCCATGGAGCTAGGAGCTTCACCAGCCGATCATCGTTCACGGCTTCGCCTCGGGAACCTCTTCGGGAAAAGTAATATCTAAGTGATATCACTTTTCTCGTAGCTGTCAAGGGCGATCGTCGAGATTCCGTCGCCACACATGCGGCTCGCGCTCGCGTTGGAGTTGGGCTGCTCTGGCCGCGTCGCCGGCCGCCAGGGGCGCCGCCTCGCGGCTCGCTTCGCTCGGCCCGCTCTCGGGCTCACGGGACCCAAGGTCGCTAGTCGACTCAGCCAGCGCACACAGAAGACAGGACAACCTCGCGTCGGCGCCTACGGCGCGGGTCTCGAGCACCCCCGCCTCGACAACGGCCCCGCCCAACAATGGCTCCGCGACACAATGCGCAGCTCGCCCCGCTCGGTGGTATCAGCACTACCGCTGATCGCGCTGAGCGTCAGCCGTCGTAGTCGCGCTAGAACTCGACTGCTGGGGTGCTGGCGCTTGAGGGCAGCAGCGGCGGGTTGCCGGCGAAGCTCGCGCTGTAGTGGTTTGAGAGCACCACGACCAGCTCCTGCAGCAGGTTGAGTCGACAGCGTGCGACACCGTTGCTGTTCGTCGGCTCGGTGCACAGCCGGACCGGGCCGACGTTGAAGCTGATCGACTGGCCAGCGACCGGCTGTCCGTTGCTCGTCAGCGTCGCGCTCACCACGAACTCGCCGACGCTGCGCGCCGGAGCACGGAAATCCAGCTGCGGGGCGGCCGCCAGACTCGTCGGCTCGGGTGGGATGGTGTAGCTGATCTTGATCAGCGGCGTGGCCGTGGTGTCGGTGACGATCACGGCGTTCGGATCGACGGTGTAGCTCGACCCGCCACCCCCGCCGCCGCCGCCGTTGCCGCCGCCGCCGCCCCCACCGCCGGCGTAGCCGCCGCCGCCACCACCGCCGCCCACTTCCGGGTTTCCGCTTCCGCCGGCGCCCCCGGCGCCGCCCA
>PMKB01000079.1 GCA_003157595.1 Solirubrobacterales bacterium | reverse complement strand
CAGACTCAAGCGCACGAAGATGCGATACGCGCAGGTCGGGATGCGACCGGGGACGCAGCTGCACGACCTCGGCTGAACGCGAAGCGCGCGGTGCTTGGTTGCGCCGCGCCGGGTGGGCGACGGGCGTGCGGACGGGACTCATGGTCATTGGGACACGACGGATCCTTGCAGGTTGCGCAGACCGCTAATCATGTTGGGTTCGATTAAGAGTCTATTAAACCGCGTGAAGGTGTCGCGAACATCTACGCCGCCACCGTCCCGGAACTGCGCGCCGTCGGTCGCGATCCGCCTCCCGGCAGCGTCAGCCTGGCCGGCGCGAGCAGGAACCGCCCCCGATCCGCGATCCGCCGGCGACGCCATCAGCTGTGTGACGCGAACGGCGTGGAGGTCCCGATCACGCGGCCGTCGGCGCCGAGCGCTTCGACCTCGTAGCTCGCGTAGCTCTTTGGCAGCGCGATCGCCGTCTCGAACCCAAACTTGGGAACCTTTGCCACGACGGCCAGCCGACCGGCGCCCGGGCCGGCCAGGACCCGCCACGAGCCGACCTTGGTTGCGCCGTTCCAGCTTGTGTACACCGTTGTCTTGCCACCCGCTCGGCGAGCGGCGCCCACGGGCGCAGAGAGCGGCAGGCCGACCCACTGCTCCACGCTCGCCCGGTAGCTGAGGTCCGACCCCGGGAAATACCCGTCCAGCAGCAGCTTGCCCGACCGGCTGTACTCGGAGATATAGGGCTCCGATCCCCAGCCGACGAACACGTTGCCGTTCGGCAGCGGCTGCGTGTCGCCCATGTAGTCGGCGTTGAGGTTGCGGGTGTTGCCGTACTGGGCCACGAGCGTCGCCGTGCGCGTCCGCTGGTCGAGCTTGAGCACGAGCGCTCGGGACGGCCCTGTCGCCGGGACGTAGGTGCCGCCACCGGTGAGCTGGCAGCAGTGGTCGTCGAACATCGTGACGAGCCCGCCACGCTGCAGCACGACGTCGTGCTGCCACTGGAAGTCCGCGCCCCGGCCGAACTTGAAGCTCGAGTGCTTGCCGCCGAGGGTCCACTCGATGGTGCCTTTGGCGATGTTGACCATGTAGGCGGCGGAGGTGTCGCGCATCGAGACGAGGAACGTTCCGTTGCCGGTCAGCTGCACCGCGTTGACGTGGTAGGCGTCCCACGGGAACCCGTTGGTCGGCAGCGAGGCATAGGAATCGCCAAGCGGGATGTGACCGAGCGCGTCCCAGTTGCGAACGAGCTTGCCGGTCTTGAGGTTGTACTCTTGCACCGCCGAGTCGATCAGCGCGCCGTTGTAGGCGCCGCCGTACCTGGAGAGGTTCCGGGGTATGTCCTTGTTCGCTGTCACCCAGGCGTCATCGCCGCTGATCGCGAGCGCGTGGAGGGTGAGCACCCAGCCGTCGCGGCCCTTCAGCGTCGCGACCGTCTGGTAGTGCTGATTGACCACCACGTCCTCACCGCTCTCCGTGGCGCCGGTGTTCGTAACGACGCCCTGCCACCATCCAAGCGCCGGCTTGCCCTCGTAGGTCTGCAGGCTCAGGTTGGACGCGACGAGGTTCTGTGGCACGGGGTGGAACCAGACCGGCTGCAGGCTGTCGTCGAGGATCAGCGGACCGCTCTGGCCGACCATCGGCGGGTAGTTCAGGTCGTAGAAGCTCGCTGTGAAGATGTAGCCCGGTGCCAGCTTGCCGGGGTCCGCGGGCTGGTCCGTGCTGAGCACCGGCGGATGCAGCGACGGCGCGGTGACGAAGCTGTAGCTGCCGTCGATGACGTAGGCCCCGACCGGAGCGGCGTGAGAGTTCGCGAACGCGAGGTCGACCGCCACGAAGCCCGCGACGACCACGCCGATCGTGGCGGCGAGGCGCCGCGCCGTCGTTCCCAGCGCGGCGGCCGGTTTGGGCAGCGCCGTGAACGTGACCACCGCAGCCGCCGCGGCCAGGCCGGCGCAGATCAGGTAGGCGATGCGGAACCCTTCGGTCAGCGCCTGCGGCACCTGAACGCCGGTGCCGATCAGGTGGCTGCTGCGCTGGGTCGCGAGCGTGATGAGGAGCGCGAGCCCGAGCCCGCCACCCACCTGGCGCGAGGTGTTCACAAGGCCCGATGCGAGCCCTGCCTGTCCCTCCTTGGCGCCCTGGGTGGCGGCGATCGTGGAGGGCACGATCGACATCGCGATCCCCGCCGCCGTGAGCAGGCCCGGGATCATCACGTAGACGAGCCCGCTGCCGCTGGATCCGATCCTCGCGAGCAGCAGCATGCCGGTCGTCAGCATGATCAGCCCGCTGCCGAGCACCGGTCGCACGCCGAACAGGCTCACGAGCTTGCCGGTGCGTGAGGCGACCAGCATGATCATCACCGTCATCGGCAAGAAGATCAAGCCGGTGTCGAGCGGCGAGAGGCCGAGCACCTGCTGGAGGTAGAGGGAGCTCACGAACCACATCGGGAACAGCGAGGCGCTGAACAGCAGCACGATGGTGTTGGCGATCTGCAACGACTTGGTCAGTTCCTTGAACGGGACCAGCGGCGCGGACGCCAGGCGCGTCTCGATCACGCCGAACGCCACGAGCAGGGCCACGCCGAGGATCATCGGGAGCAGCGCGGTGGACGAGCCCCAGCCGAACAGGCCCGCCTCCACGACGCCATACACCAGGACCATCTGCCCGACCGTCAAGGTCAGCGCACCGGCGATGTCAAAGCTCGCGCCGTCCTTCGCTCTGCGACGATCGCTCACGACCGCGTGTGCCACCAGCGCGGCCGCGATCGCGATCGGAGGGTTGATCAGCAGGATCCAGCGCCAGGTGAGCTCCTGGGTGATGATCCCCCCGAACAGGACCCCCGCGGCGCCGCCAAGCCCGTTCATCGCCGCCCATGTGCCGATCGCGCGATGAAGCCTTGGGCCCGGTGGAAACGACGAGGTGATGATTGCCAGCGAAGACGCCGCCATCAGGGCGCCGGCGAGGCCCTGCCCCGCTCGGGCGCCGATCAGCATTCCACGGTCCCCTGCGACGCCGCCCGCCAGTGAGGCGAGCGCGAACAGGACCAGCGCCGCGACGAACATCCGGCGCTGGCCGAAGTGGTCGGCCGCACGCCCGCCGAGCAACAGGAAGCCCGCGAAGGTGATCGAGTATGCGTCGACAACCCACTGCAGGTCGGGCGAGGAGAAGCCAAGGCTCGACTGGATCGACGGCAGCGCAACGTTGACGATGCTCAGGTCGAGAATGACCATGAACTGGGCCACGCAGCAGACGGCCAGGAGCCACCCCGAGCGCGGGCTCAGCCCGCGCTCGGTCGCGACCGGCTCGCTCGCCACCGCGCTTGCCGGCACCTCGATGCTCACCTGCGCGAGCCCATCCGTCGCAATGGCGCCGGCCACGGCCTCGCCGTGCGCCGCGACGCGCTCGCCATCCGGATGCCTGCATCCAAGCGCGACGATACCCCGTGTGCCGGGCGTTCGGCCGCCGGTCGTGCGCCTGTCAACGACCGCCGAGTAAAGAGCGATTGGCGTAGCGAACGCCTGTTAGTGTGGCGTCCCGGGTCTTCCAGCGACAACAGGAGTCCAGCACATGCATCGAACACCGTTGGTTGCCACGCGAAGGCTGCTGATCGCCGTCGCGGTCGCTGTGGTGTTCGCTGCCGCGGTGGCAGGGTGCGGCGGCGGTAAGACACCGAGCAGCTCCCACACCAGCACGAGCAGCTCGAGCACCACGGGCACAACAAGCAAGCCGACCGAGAAGACACCCGGCTACTGAGCGTCGTCCTCACCCTGACCGCCGACCGGTTGGGAACGACGCGGCGTAGCTCTTGACCGCGACCGTCTGCGAGGTACCCAGCACCTGACCGCCGGAGTCGAGCGCCTCCACCGTCACGTAGCCGTAGCTCTTCAGCAGGATCGTCGAGCTTTCGAAGCCGGTGGAGCGCACGGTTGTCTGCGGTTGCGTCGATTGGGAGCTCTTCCCGGCGAGCACGCGCCACGAGCTCACGCCCGTCGCGCCGTTCCAGCTCATGTGCACGATCGTCTCGAGGCGCGTGTTGTTGAGGTTCGCGACGACCGCCGGGGGGCTCGCCGGGTGTCCGCTCCACGGGAAGCGGTAGCCCCGGTAGGAGGTCATCGTGTATGACAGGTGGCCGTCAAACAGCAGCGAGCCGTCTTTGGAGTACTCGCTGGTCTCGGGGATGCCACCGTAGTTCACGACGACGTTCCCGTTCGACAGCGTCTGCATGTTGCCCTGGCTTGCGGCGAGCAGCGGTGGGCTGGAGTGCGTATAGGCCGAGACCAGACGCGCCTCGTGGGTCTTGAAGTCAAGCGCGATCCGCACGGCACGCGACTGGTACTCCTCCGGCTGGCTCGAGCCGTCGTCGAAGAAGGTGACCTCCCCGTCCGCGAGGATGCGGCCGTCGTGTTGCCACCACGTCTTGGTGCCCGGCCCCATCTTGAAGGAGCTGTCGAGACCGCCGAGGGTCCAGAGGATCTGGCCGGTGCCGCCTTGAATCTGGTAGCCGGCCCAGGTGTTGCGCGCGGAGATGAAGAGGTCCCCGTTGGACTCGGGATCGATCGAGTTCAGATGGAACCAGTCCCACGGGCTCGACTTCGGCGGCGAGGTCTCGGAGTCGGTGGCGCGCACGTGGTCGAGGCTGTGCCACTCCCAGCGCACCAGCCCGGTCTTCATGTCGATCTCCTCGATCACGGCGTCGAGGATCACTCCGTCGCTTGGTCCTTGAGCCGAGGCGAGGTCGCAGTGGATCGGGTTGTACGCGGTGACGTAGGCGACCTCGTTTGGCGCGATCTGGAACTCGTGCAGGTCGGCCTGCAGCCCGTTGCCGCCCTTGACCGTGGCGACCGTCTTGTAGCCCGAGTTCATCACGATGTCCTCGCCCTGGCCGAAGCCCAGCGAGAGCACCTTGCCCTGCCAGAACGTCAGGTCGCTCTGGCCTTCGTAGCTCTGCAGGTTCAGATCCTCGGCAGTGAGGCCGCCCGAGAGTTGGTCGAACCAGACGAGCTGGCCCTGCGGCGTGTAGATCAGCGGTCCGTAACGGCCGGGCCCCGAACTGGTGGTCGTGAAGATGTCGCCGGCGGACGGATCGCGGTCCGGCGCGGTGACGGTCAGGATCGGCGCCTGGACGCCGGGCAGCGTGTCGAAGCTCTGGTAATCGGCGGGCGCGGCGGTCGGGTTCGGGAATTCCTTGACGCCTGCTGTCGAATAGGGGGTATCGACGCGGAAGCCGAAGCTGACCGGCGTGCCGCCGGCGCTCGCGCCGATCACGGCATGCACGGCCACCTGCTCACCGGGCTCGAAGGGCTTGTCGGGCACGAAGCTCGCGCCGTCGCCCTGCGAGTAGGCGACGAGGCTGCCGGAGTGCTGGCCGCTGCTCTGACCCACGACGGAGACCGCCTGGATCTGCGCGACGGGCACGCCCAGGAAGCTGATCTGCGTCTGCGGGTCCGCGGTGTCGGTTCCCGGCGCCGGCGAGACATCGACGGGCACCCCTGCGAGCTTGGCGCTGGGGTCCAGCGCGCTCGCGAGACATGAGGGGGAGCTGGCGCTGGACGCCGCCGAGGCAGTCGAAGCGGATGGGCGCGCAGCGCCCGCGCCGGCCGAGCCGCAGGCGGCGGCCACAAGCGCAACCAGCGCTGTCGCGAGCACGCAGGCTGCGCGGGAACGCCGGCGCAGGGCACTGATCTTGGACGCTCCGGCTCTCGTCCTCGGGGCTGTCATCGCTCTATTCCTGCCTGTCGTCATGCTGCGGCCGTGCCAACTCAACCCTGCCGCCGGGTCCGTTCAGCCGGGCAGGGAGCCTAACTGCTGGTGCTCGGATGTGCGCGCCAATCAAGGGAGCGCGGCTGGGACCGGGAATGTTGCGTTTGGGTTAGCGCACGTTACAGCTTTGATAACGACTGCTGATATCGGTCCGTCCGCGATCTGCGTTTGCTCCCGCGTTCAGCGGCGTCATCGACGGGCTCGCATCGCGCCGCGGCGGATCGCTCAGATCTCGTCGATCAGCCTGCCGAGCGACAGGCTGCGGCCGTGACGCTGATAGGCCAGGAAGTGGCTGAACAGGCGGTGGTTGGGGCCGTGGTAATCCGACGAGGCGCTGCGCAGCAGGCCCAGCTCGCCGGCGCGGTCGGCCAGCAGCACGGTCTGGTGCTCGTCGTGGGTGACGTAGAAGCACTCGACGCCGTCGAGGCCGGCCGCGTGGTGGCGATCCAGCGCGGCGAGCACCTCATCGTCTGCAGCGATGTCCCAGAAGGGGTGCGCCCAGAAGGCGAGCCCACCGGCGTCGTGGATCCAGCCGATCGCCTCCGCGACCGTTGGCCGGGTGCGCCCCGCGTATGCCGGCATTCCCGGGATCAGATAGGCACGGATGAATGACGTCACATCTGCGTGCCCTTCGCGGGCGAGCTGCTCGGCGTTGTCGGGATGGCCGAGCACGGCCCCGGCAAGGTGTGGGCGTCCAACCGGTTTGCCGGCGGCGCGCCGGGCTGCCAGCGGCGCGTCATCGACGGCGTAGCCGGCGTCGCTGAGCAGGGCAGCCATGCGCTCGGCGCGCACCTCGCGGTCCTCGCGGGCGCCGTGCAGGCGCTCGAGCAGGCGGCCGTCGCGGTGATCGATGCCGTAGCCGAGGATGTGGAGGTCCTCATAGCTGCCGTCCACCGCTGAGATCTCGGTCGCGGTGAGCAGAGCGATCCCGTGCGCAGCTGCCGCCGCCAGCGCTTCCTCGACGCCGTCAACGGTGTCGTGGTCGCTGAGCGCGAGCAGCTCCACGCCGGCCGCGGCGGCGGCCGCCACCAGTTCCGCGACCGGCAGCTCGCCATCGGAGTGGTGCGAGTGCGACTGCAGATCGACGCGTTCCACAGCAGCTAGCTCGCGTATCCGTACTTGATCAGGAAACGCTGGAGCGAAGCGATGAACGCGCTTCCCTGCGACAGACCGTCCGCACTTCGAAGGCCACCGTCACGGTTCGCGCCGGCGAGTGTTCGGGCGACGAGCGAGGCGTGTCCGAGCAGGTCCTCATCCGCCGCCCAGGCGGCGATGAACCCCAGGCCGAAGCCCTGCTTGCGGTTGGCGAGATAGGAGCGGTACTGGCGGGCGGCGTCCGTGGCGATCCGCGCCGGGAAGCGGCGCGTGACGTTGAGGAATCCACTGGCGCCGAGGCGCCAGATCTGCACCGGCAGCCCGGAGAAGGCGAACGACGTGAAGGCGTAGGCGAAGCGGTCGTCGGCGGAGAAGAACTCGTAGCCGCCGGCCAGCGCCACCAGGCTCGCGCCCGGGTCGCCGAAGTCCCGCTGGACGATCGTGTAGGTGTCGGTATGCGGGTCGAAGCGGTAGACCTGCACGATCGAGCAGCAGTGAGCGCCGCCGCTGTAGAGATCGAGGATGACGTCGGGCGAGCCGGTGCCGTCTGCGTCGGCGACGGTGAGGAAGCTGTGACCCGGCCACACCTCCGGCCAGCAGGAGGTGGCGCACAACGGCGCGCCGACCGTGGCGTCGAAGGTTCTGCGGCCATCGCGTGCGATCGTCAGGCGCAGCTTCGAATATGGCGGACCGAGCGCGCTGTTGTGGTTCGCCCGGTAACTGAGCGTGGCGGACGTGCCGCCGGCGTCCGCGCGGACCCGCTTCGTCACCGCGGCGGCGAGCGCGACCGAGCCGGCCAGCGCTACAAGCGCAACACTCAAGCTGAACATCAGGGTGAGAGTCGCGCCGCTACGACCGCGGCGGCGCGTTGGAACCCTCCGACGGTGAGGATCGCCGAGTTCGGGTGCGAGCCGGCCGACGACGGACGGTTCGAAGGGCTCGCGGCAGTGCACCGCCGCATCCTAAGGGTCTCGACCCAAACTGCGCCGATCGATCTCGCGTATCCTGCTTTCTACGGCCGGGGGATGTCCGGCAGCCGCGACTCGCCGCTCGCGCTCCTTGGGGCGCTTTTCTGTTCGCTGGATGAAACCGCTCGAGACAGATCACGACAAGAACGACCAGGTCGCGGCGTGATCGAGGCCGCCCCCTCAACCAAGCACGCAAGGCTGCTGTCCTGGGTCGATGAGGTCGCGGCGCTGACCCGGCCCGACGCTGTTCGGTGGTTTGACGGAACGCCTGAGGCGTTCGAGGAGCTCTCCCAGGCGCTGGTGGAGGCGGGCACGTTTGAGCCGCTGGATCCGTCGCGGCGTCCTGGCTCGTTTCTCGCGCGTTCCGACCCCGCTGATGTCGCGCGTGTCGAGGACCGGACGTTCGTCTGCTGCGAGCGTGAGGTGGATGCGGGCCCGACGAACAATTGGCGCGAACCGGTNNGTGGTGCCGTTCTCGATGGGCCCGTTGGGTTCGCCGATCGCGCACGTCGGCGTGGAGATCACCGATTCGGCCTACGTGGCGGCGAGCATGGCGATCATGACGCGCGCCGGCAGCGGGGCGCTCGAGGTGATCGGCGACGACGGGCCGTTCGTGCCCTGCCTGCATTCGGTCGGCGCG
>PMKB01000172.1 GCA_003157595.1 Solirubrobacterales bacterium | reverse complement strand
CGAACCGTGCGGCGCCCAGCCGTGGGCAACCGAGTTTCCCGAGACTCCGCGCTCGACGGCGATCGGGCGGTCAAAGCCGCGGTAGGGCCCGAGGAACTCCTCGCGCTGGGTGTCGAAGCCCGCGATCGGCTCGGAGCACGCAAAGTAGGCGAAGTGGTCGCGGCGCTCGCGGTATTCGGTTGTGTGGTAGATGACGCCGTCGACGACCTCCACCTGGCCGGTGGACAGGTTGCGCTGGAAGTTGGTCGCGTCGTCCTGGGCATCCCAGAGGCAGAATTCGACCGAGGAGAAGACCGACAGGTCAAGCGGCTCGTCTCGGCGGTTTGTGACGCGAAGCCGCCATGCCTCGAGCGTCTCGCCGAGCGGAACGAAATGGAGCGTCTCGGCATCCACGCCCCGGTAGCTTGAGGAGATGACCGTGTAGGAGAGGCCGTGGCGGCATTCGTAGGCGTCGAGTTCGGGCTGTGTCGGCTGCCACGACGAGGACCAGTACTCGCCGCTCGCGTTGTCGCGGAGGTAGAGATAGCGGCCACCGACGTCAAAGGGGGCGGCGTTGTAGCGGTAGCGAGTCAGACGGCGAAGCCGTGCGTCGCGATAGAACGAGTAGCCGCCGGCCGTGTTGGAGATGATCCCGAAGTAGGCCTCCGTGCCGAGGTAGTTGACCCACGGCAAGGGCGTAGCGGGCTGCTCGACAACGTATTCGCGGCGCTCGTCATCGAAATGTCCATACCGCACTGAAGGCTCCTGTCGATCCGCCCGTAAGGGCGACGGTTGAGGTTTGACGAGCCAGCACGAGGCTGGTAGCGTTTCCACATTGATGGTAACGCGTGCGAAGGGGCGCGTGCAGTTTGTGGGAGGAGCTGGGTCAGAGGAGGTAGGTCGAGGAAATGCAGTTCATGATCCGCCGGTTGGGGTTCTATGCCGTTGCTGCATGGGTCGCGCTGACGATCAACTTCCTCATCCCACATCTGCTTCCGGGAACCCCCGTCGAGGCGATGCTCGCGCAGCACCCGCAGCTCACGGCGTCCGCGGTCAAGGCCCTCGACATCCAGTTCGGAATCGGTCACCAGGGCAGCCTGCTGCACCAGTACGGCGTTTACCTGACCCATCTGATCCACGGCAACCTCGGCGTGTCCACCGCGGCCTATCCCGCGTCGGTCGTCAGCGTGTTGGGGAACACGCTCCCCTGGACGCTCGCGCTGGTCGGTAGCGCGACGATCATCAGCTTCCTGCTCGGGACGCTGCTCGGGATCCTCGCCGGCTGGCGGCGTGGCGGGCGCTTCGACCAGCTACTCCCGGCGTTCACATTCCTGCAGGCCACGCCCTACTTCTTCCTCGCCCTGATCGTGATCCAGCTGTTCGCGAACGACTGGCACCTCTTCCCCGGCTATGGCGGGGCCACGCTGGGCGTCGCCAGCGGGTTCAACGGCCCCTTCATTGGCAGTGTGATCAGCCACGGCGTCCTGCCGGCGGCGACGATCGTCGTCACGTCGATGGCGGGCTGGATGCTGCAGATGCGCAACGTGATGATCACGACGATCGGCGAGGACTACGTGCTCGCAGCGGAGGCGAAGGGACTGTCCACGCGCCGCGTGATGTTCACCTACGCGGCGCGCAACGCGATCCTGCCGAACATCGCGGGCTTCGCGCTCGCGATCGGCTTCGTCGTCGCCGGCGCGCTGGTGATGGAGATCGTGTTCTCCTACCCCGGTGTCGGCTACCTGCTGTACACCTCGGTCGGGCAGGACGACTTCCCGGTGATGCAGGGGACCTTCCTCGCCATCTCGGCCACGGTGCTGCTGGCGTGCCTGCTCGCCGACGTCATCTACGTGATCGCCGATCCGCGGACGCGTAGAAGGGCGGCGTTCTGATGGCCGTCGCCGTCGCAGTCCCGCCCGCGACGCCGACGATCGTCCCCCGGCGCGGCCAGTTCCTGCGCTCGATGCCGACCAAGGCAAAGATCGGCGGCGCGATGCTCGCCGTGTTCCTGCTGATCGCGATCATCGGGCCGGCGATCGCGCCGTATGACCCGAGTGCCACGAACCCCAACGCATTCAGTGCGGTCGGCCCGACCGCCGCCCACCTGCTCGGGACGACATCGACGGGCCAGGACATCCTCTCCCAACTGCTCGTCGGGCTGCGCTCCTCGATCGTGCTCGGCGTGCTCACGGCAACGATCGCGACGGTCCTGTCGGTGGCCAGCGGCGTCACCGCCGGCTTCCTCGGCGGCGTCGCCGACGAGGGGCTGTCGCTGCTGATGAACGTGTTCGTCGTCCTGCCGGCGCTGCCGCTGCTGATCGTCCTGCTCGGCTACCTGCCAAACAGCGGCGATCTTCCGACGGCGATCGTGCTGAGCGCGCTGGGCTGGTCGTGGGGCGCGCGCGTGATCCGCGCCCAGACGCTGACGCTCCGCAGCCGCGACTTCATCGGCGCGGCGCGCGAGACCGGCGAGCGAACCTGGCGGATCGTCGTCTTCGAGATCCTGCCGAACGAGGTCAGCCTGATCGCTGCGAACTTCGTCGGGACCTTCCTCTACGCGATCCTCACCTCGGTGGCGCTCGCATTCATCGGCGTCGCCAACTTCTCCACGTGGAATCTCGGCGTCATGCTCTATTGGGCGCAGCTCGCAAACGCCTTCAGCATCGGTGACTGGTGGTGGTATGTGCCTCCCGGACTTGCCGCCGCACTGCTGGGGACGAGCCTTGTGCTGCTGAACTTCGGGCTCGACGAGCTCGGCAACCCGCGCCTGCGCGGCGCGTCGGGGCGCAAGAATCGCCGCCGGCGCGCCTGGCGGCCGACCGACCCGACGCCCGTCGAGCGCGCGGAGCTGGTGCGATGACCCCCGCAGGCGCCGCGGCCGACAACGGGTCAATTCCGCAGGAGAGCGTCGGCGAGCGCCGGCCGGTTCTCGAGATCCGCGACCTTTCGGTCGTCTACCGCTCAGGCGATGCCGACGTCAAGGCCGTAGACCACGTCGATCTCGCGCTCGCACCCGGCGAGACGGTCGGTCTCGCCGGCGAGAGCGGCTCGGGCAAGTCGACGCTGGCACTCGGCGCGTGCCGCCTGTTGCGCCCGCCGGCAGTCATCACCGGCGGCAGCGTCGTCTATCGGGGCAGCCGCGTCGCCGAGGGTGGCGTGGAGATCCTCGACCAGAGCTCGCGAGATCTGCGCAAGCTTCGCTGGCGCGAGATCTCGATCGTCTTCCAAAGCGCGATGAATGCGCTCAACCCGGTGCTGCGCATCCGCGACCAGCTCGGCGACGTCCTCGACGCGCACCTGGATCTAAACCGCGACGAGAAGCGGGAGCGCCTCGAAACGCTGCTCGACCTGGTCGGCATCCCGCGCGAGCGTCTGCGCAGCTATCCGCACGAGCTGTCCGGCGGCATGCGCCAGCGGGTCATGATCGCCATGGCGCTCGCCGTGGACCCGGAGGTCGTGATCATGGACGAGCCGACCACGGCACTCGACGTCGTCGTCCAGCGCGAGATCCTCGCGCAGATCGTCGAGCTGCAGCAGCGCCTGCACTTCGCGGTCCTGTTCATCACGCACGACCTCTCGCTGCTGCTCGAGATCGCGGACCGGATCGCGATCATGTACGCGGGCCGGCTGCTCGAGATCGGCACGGCCGACCAGATTCACAATCGCCCGGCCCACCCATACACACGCGGGCTGCTCGAATCCTTCCCGAGCGTCCACGGTGCGCGCAAGGAGCTCGCCGGGATACCGGGTTCGCCGCCGGACCTGCGTTCACTGCCGCCAGGCTGTCCGTTCCTCCCGCGCTGCCGCTACGCCGCGGAACCGTGTCGAAGCATCGACATGCGCGTCCTGCCTGTGACGGGATCGGCCGACGGACATCTCTCGGCGTGTCCGTTCGTAACGCCTGAGACCTTACAGGCGGCTACGGGCCTTCGGCCGTCGAGGACCGCGAACGTCGCGCCACAGGGACGCGCGTCATGAGCACGCTGCAGACACCGGCGGAGGTTCTGCCCGCGGCGGCCGAGCGCGGCCCGCTGGTGCTCGAGGCACACGCGCTGTCCAAGGACTTCCGACTTTCGCGTGGACGCCACGGCGATGTCCTGTCCGCCGTGCGTGAGGTCTCCTTTGGGCTCTACCGCAGCGCTGTCGTGGCGCTCGTCGGCGAGAGCGGCTCGGGCAAGTCCACCGTCGCGCGGATGCTCGCCGGCCAGGAGCGCCCGACGCGCGGCCAGATCCTGCTCGACGGCGCCGAGGTTCGCCCGTGGGCCCACGGCACGTTCCGCTCCTACAAGGGCGATGTCCAGATGGTCTTCCAGGATCCGTTCGCGTCGCTGAACTCTGTGCACACGGTTCGCTACACGCTGCGCCGGCCGGTGCGGCTGCACCAGCGCGCGAAGGGGAAGGCGGCGATCGCCGCCGAGCTGGACCGCCTGCTCGAGCGGGTGCGCCTGACGCCACCCGAGCAGTTCCTCGCGAAGTATCCGCACGAGCTCTCCGGCGG
>PMKB01000304.1 GCA_003157595.1 Solirubrobacterales bacterium | reverse complement strand
CAGCGCCTCGTCGACCGAGTTGTCTACGACCTCGTAGACAAGGTGGTGCAGGCCCCGCTCGCCGGTCGAGCCGATGTACATGCCGGGGCGCAGCCGGACGGCTTCGAGTCCCTCGAGAACGGTGATGTCCTGGGCGTCATAGTCGGCGGCGCTGCGTTTCTTGCGGTCAGGCAAAGATCCTCAATTACGTGGCAAAGCCCCGGTCGGCGTCCTGTCGAGGCCGCTCCGGGGCGCTTGTGCTTCGTCTACAGAACAATAGCACAAGGGGGTGTCGGGAAGCGCTTTCGGCGGACCATAAAAGACCTGCTAATCAGCCTAAAACGAGCTTCTCCCGGGGTCCGTCCGACAGCGCAGCGCGGTGATCGCCTGGCGGCCGAGCGAAGCGCCCAGTCGATCGACCACTTCGGGACCCATCAACTCCAGCTCGGCGGCCCACACGGACTCGTCGCAGGCCACCTCCAGCACGCCGCCGCGCTCGCCGACGGGAGTGCAGTGAGCCGCGACCGCGGCGCCCACGCTCGCCGCCCAGACCGCCTGCACGCCGGCCAGCACGGTCGCCGGCTCGAGGCTCGCCGTGACGCGCTCCAGCGCCGCCGCGAGCCGCCGTGGCGCCCGGCGCCTCATGGGACCTCGATTCGCATCACATCGTCGGCGTCCCAGCCGGGAACATGCTCGAGCTCCGTCGCCGTCACCACGCTCTGGCCGCCGCCGCGGCGCAGCTCGCCGGCCAGCCGCTCGCGACGCATGACATCAAGCTCGCTCATCACGTCGTCGAGCAGCATCAGCGGCGGGCGGTCGCGCTCGGCCGCCAGCGCGTCGCGCTCGGCCAGCAGCAGCGCGAGCAGCGCGAGGCGCTGCTCCCCCTGCGACCCGAAGGCGCGCAGCTCGCGCCCGTTGCGCGTGAACAGCAGCTCGTCGCGGTGGGGGCCATGCGTGGTATAGCCGCGCGACAGATCGGCGTCCAGGCGCTCCGCCAGCTCGGCCGCCAGTTGCGCGGCGCTCTGCGCCGACGAGCGCGCCCGGTAGCTCACGCTCGCGACGCCGCTCAGCCCCAGCGCGCCCGCGTGAACGGCGAACCCTGCCTCGATCCGCTCCGCCGCCCCCGCGCGATCGCGCACGAGCGCCACGCCTGCCTCGGCGAGCGCCAGGTTCCACGACGTCAGGGCGTCGCTCGGCGAGCGGCCGGAGCGCACCCGGCCGAGCAGCGCGTTGCGCTGGGCGAGCGCCTCGTGGTAGGCGCGACGCGTCGCGCCGCGCGACGGCCACAGTGCGGCGACGAACTGGTCCAGATGCGCGCGGCGCAGGCTAGGCTGGCCCTTGATCAGACCGAGTCGGTCGGGTGAGAAGACGCTCGCCAACGGGCGGTGGGCGATATCAGTCAGGCGCTCCACCGGCGCGCCGTCGCTCGTCATGCGCTTTGGCTCCCCCGGCACGAAGCCGACCGCCAGCTCGTGCGGCCCGTCGCCGTCGCTGCCCGACAGCACGACGCGCGTGGCGCTGGCGCCGAAACGAGCCAGGTTGCGCTCGTTGGTGGTCCGAAAGGAGCGCGCGGTGCAGCCGAAGTAGAGCGCCTCGAGCAGGTTTGTCTTGCCGGCGCCGTTGGCGCCGTAGACGATCGTCAGACCGGGGCCGAGCGCAAGCTCGGCGTCCTCATACGAGCGGAAGTCGCGCATGGCGATGCGCTCGATGCGCATCGCCTCTCACGCGTTGAGGCGAATTGGCATGACAAGGTAAACAAATTCGCTCCCGTCCGCCGACTCGATCAGTCCCGGCCGCAGCGAGCTGGTCAGTTTGATCACGACGTCCGGCGAGTCCAGGCTCTCGAGGCCGTCGCGCAGGAAGTCCGCGTTGAAGCCGATCTCGAACGCCTCGCCGGTGAACGGGACCGGCAGCGACTCGCGGGCCTCGCCGACGTCGGGTGTCTGCGCCGAGATCAGCAGCTCGCCCTCGGAGAAGGCGAGCCGCAGCGGCGCGTTCTTCTGCGCCAGCAGGCTGACTCGCCGCACGACGCCGGCGAACTCCTCGCGCTCGACCCGCAGCACGTGGTCGGCGCTCTCCGGCAGAAGCAGCTGGTAGTTGGGGAACTGTCCGTCGATCAGGCGCGAGGAGAGCACGGCGCCGCCGATCGTGAAGACGATCTGGTTGTCGGTCCGGTTGATCACGATCCCCTCCGCCTCGCTCTGCTGTGCGATTCGCACGACCTCGGCGAGGGCGCGGGCCGGGACGTTGGCCTCCAGCGGCACCGCCAGCGGCTCGCTCAGCCGCGTGGTCTTGACGCTGAGGCGGTAGGAGTCGGTTGCCACCATGCGCAGCTCGTGGTCGCTGGCCGAGACGAGGATGCCGGTGAGGACAGGTCGCGTGTCGTCACGTGAGGCCGATCGCGAGACCTGCGTGACGGTGTCGATGAACGGGGCCGTGGCGAGGGTGATGGCCCCATCGCCGCCGGCCGTCGGCAGGTGGGGAAAGTCCTCGTTGCGCAGCGTTCGCAGGCGAAAGGTGGATCCGGAGGAGATGAGCTCGACATCCTGTTCAGCCTGGCGCAGCTGCAGTGACACCTCGGGCCCCGCCAGCGAGCGGACGACGTCCAGGAGCAGCCGCGCCGGCAGGACGACATCGCCAGGGGCTTGCACCGCAGCACTCAGTGGTAGGCGAAGCCCAACCTCCATGTCGGTGGCGCGCAGTTCGGAGTGTCCGTCGTCGGCGTGAAGCTGCACTCCCGACAGCGCCTGCACAGCACTGCGGGTAGACGCGACACGAGCGGCTGTCTGGAGCTCTTCGAGGAAATGAGCCGTGGAAAGGGTTAGCTGCATCTGCGAAGACTGACTTTCATGTTGTAGTCGTAGGGGCTGTGAAGATGTGGGTTGAGACGAATGCTCGCAGGCGCCGGGGACAACGTGGAGCGACAGCCTGTGAGAATCGTGTGTAGAACCGACGTCATGCGGGGACGGTCAGCGTGGCGGTGAGGGCCTCGATGTCGTGGTAGGCCGGTGGCGAGACGGCGATGTGCGCTCCGACTCGCTTGCACGCGTAGAGGACGGTTGTGTGATCGCGGCCGTCGAAGGCGCGGGCGATCGTGGGCAACGAGTGCGTGGTCAGCTCCTTACAGAGGTACATGGCCGCCTGGCGGGGCCATACGACGCGGTCGGCGCGCGAGCGTGACAGGAGTTCGTCGCGGCTCAGCCCGAAGTGGGCACACGTTGCGTCTTGAATGGTAGTTATCGAAGGTGCACGCGGTGAGCTAAGGGCCAGGCCGAGACGCTCGAGGACGTCATTTGCCAGCGCGTGGTCGAGCTCGCTGCATGTGAGTGAGCCGTAGGCGACGAGCCTGATCAGGGCTCCCTCGAGTGCGCGAACGCTGCTGGTGACGCGAGACGCCAGCAGCTCGAGGGCCCCGTCGGTGACGGAGACGCCGTCATGGGTGGCGCGTTTGCGCAGGATGGCAAGGCGCGTCGCGGGGTCGGGACGCTCGATGTCGGTTACCAGGCCGGCGGCGAAGCGCTCACGCAGGCGATCCTCGAGGTCGCCGAGGTCACCCGGCAGGCGGTCGCAGGTGATCACGAGCTGGCTGCCCGCGTCGTAGAGCGCGTTGAAGGTGTGAAACAGCTCCTCTTCGCTGCGTGCCTTGCGCTCGAGGAACTGGACGTCGTCGATCA
>PMKB01000339.1 GCA_003157595.1 Solirubrobacterales bacterium | reverse complement strand
GCGCGAGTTCCGACAGCGCGTCGATGCCGCAGGCACGCGGGAGGGGCAGCGTCCGAGGGGCTGGGTGGCGTGCCCCTTTCTTTGGTGGAAGCGACAGCGTGCGGCCGTTCTTGTTCGAGTGCTTAGGTGGCCTGCTGGCCGCCCTGGCCGGCGGGCGGGACCGCGGCGGCCCGCAAAGACGGGACAAGCCGGGCCGTGGTGGCTAAGCTCGCACGATGAGTCGCATTGTCGTGATCGGCGCCACTGGCCACGTCGGTGGTTACCTGGTCCCGCGTCTGGTCCGGGCGGGGCACGAGGTCGTGGCGCTGAGTCGCGGCGAGCGCGAGCCCTACGTCGCTGCCGCGGAGTGGCGGGCGGTCGAGCGGGTGGTCGTCGATCGGGAGCTTGAGGATGGGGCCGGCGTGTTCGGTGAGCGGATCGCTTCGCTGGCCGCGGACGTTGTGATCGACATGCTCTGCTTCACGCCCGAGTCCGCGCAGCAGCTAGTTGAGGCTTTGCGGCCGACCCGTCCGTTGCTGTTGCACTGCGGCACCATCTGGGTTCACGGCGCGGCCGCGCGCGTGCCGGTCACCGAGGATGAGCCGCGGACCGGCTTTGGCGAGTACGGGGTCGGCAAGGTGGCGATCGAGACACTGCTGCATCGCGAGACGCGCGCCGGCGGAGTACCGAGTGTGGTGCTGCATCCGGGTCACATCACTGGTCCGTGGCCGTCGATCACGCCGGCGGGCAACCTGGATCTCGACGTGTGGCGACGTTTGGCTGCGGGCGAACCGCTGCCGCTGCCGGACCTCGGGCTCGGCGTGCTGCATCACGTGCACGCGGATGACGTCGCGCAGGCCTTTGAACTGGCGCTCAATCGACCTGCCGCGATCGGATCGAGCTTCCACGTGGTTTCCGAGCAGGCCATGACACTGCGCGGTTTGGCCGCCGGCGTGGCCGGCTGGTTCGGCCGCGAACCAGTGATCGAGCTCGTCGACTGGTTGGAGTTCGAGCGACGCGTCGGTGTCGAGCACGCCGGAGTCAGCCGCGAGCACGTCATCCGGAGCATCGCAGCCAGCATCGACCGCGCCCGCGACGTCCTCGGGTACCGGCCACGGTACACCTCCCTCGATGCCCTGCACGGCTCGGTCCGCTTGCTTGCGGCGAACGGTCTCGTCGACTTGGACCTCGACGAGTTCTGATCGAGCAGAGTGAGAGAGGTCGCCCTCGATCCTCGGATCGCGTAGGTAATCGACCCCAGCCCGCGCGATCGTAGTGTCGTCCTGCGCGAGTTGCGGCAACGCTGATTGATGGTTGACTAGGCCCGTGGACCTGACCGTTCGTGACGCCACCGAGGAAGACGCGCACGGGATCTCGGCGTTGCTCGGCGACATGGGCTATCCGACAACCCCGGGAACCTCGGCTGCTCTCGTTCGGCGCTTTCTAGAACATCCGGGTTCGCGGCTTCAGATCGCCGACGGCCCGGACGGGCTGCTGGGTCTGATCGCTACGCAGACTGTGCCGCGCCTCGACGCCGACGTGCTGTCGTGCCGCATCACCGATCTGGTCGTTTCATCACGCCACCGTCGGCTGGGGATTGGAGTGGCGCTACTGGCTGCGGCGGAACGCGAGGCACGTCGCGCGGGTGCTCCGCGCCTTGATCTCTCCTCTGGCGACTGGCGCGACGACGCCTCCTCGTTCTACGCCGCGATGGGCTTCGAAACCCGCGCCAGCGCATTCACGAAACGGCTCGACACGACCTGAGACTGCGGCGAAAGCACCGCGCCGACTGTGTTGCAATGCGCGATAGGCAGCAGCGCCGCGCGGCCGGATGCACGCGGAAGCAGTCGCGGCCCTCCGTCGGATCGAGGTGTCGCTTGGCTTGGCGGGAGCGACAGCGCGGGCCACATGGCCCCGCCGCCTCCTACACTTCCCTGGCGCTCGTGTCATCGGGTCCGTCATTCGCAGCCCCGTCAGTCCAGACGCCTGGCAGACAGTGCGTGGTAGCTGTCTCACGCCCTGCCGACCACCACACCCCCGACGCCGCCACAACCACTTTGATGACGAATCCAGGCTAGTAAGTCCCACACCCTGGGCTCAAAACGGATGCGACGAAGTTGACGTGGGTCGTGCCGCTCGCTTGAACGCTTACCGCTTTCTCGTAGTCGCAAGTGAACGGCGCCAAAGGCTTGGTCAGCTGGAGCTCGTACTGGCCTGGCGGAAGGTCGAAGCGGAATCGATCATCGCGCGGCGGCACGTGCTCGCTTGCAACCCGTGCGCGGCTGGCATCGAATACGCGCACAACGACGCCGAAATGACGGCGGTCAAATGCGACCGTGCCAACTACCGACCCCGTACCGGACCGGCCGTGCGCGGATGCGCAGCCAGCAAGAGCGACTCCGACGATCACCGCAAGGACGACGGCCATCCGGTGCACCGCTAGGAAGAGTACGCATCCTAGGCACGCCCGTCGCCGCCGCGCCAATGCGCCCAGACGCCTCCTCCCACAAAACGCACAGCGACAGCGCAACCGAAGCTGACGCTCGCCTAGTGCGATAGGCAGGCGCGCCGGGTCAGTCGTGTTCTGGATGTTCGGCGTTGTGCTCGCGCACCATCTCGATCGCCCGTAGCCACATCGGCCACGACCCGGGGTCCGCGCACGCACCGCCATACGCCGGCATCGTGTCGCCGAGCACGTCGGCCACGTTCGCGTCTTTCAGCTCGCTTCGGTAGATCTTCAGGAACTCGTGCATCGCGGCGAAGGCATCCTCACTCGTGAGCATCGGTTCTCGCTTGGTCGGTGACCCGGTCGCACATCCAGGTCGGAGTGTCCCAAAGCGCGAGAGGCAGCAGCGCTGCCGCCAATGCGAATCCGACAGCGTGCCCCGATCGCCGTTGACACAGAGGCGCCGGGTGCTCAGCTCTCGGGCGTGGTGCGTCGCGCGTATCGAAGGGCTCGGCGAGCCCAGCGACCACGCCACCATCCTTGCTGGCGGGCAACGGACTCGAGGACAGCGCGACTCTCGGGGCTCGGATCTTCGCAAGACCGAAGGCCGCGAACTTGCGCGTTGACCAGCGGGACCGCGGGTCGCGCAGTTGGCCGGCGAGCAACCACCCGAACTTCACTAACACACAAAACGACTCTCTGGACCAAATCCAGGGGGCCAGTCACCACCCAATACACGTCGTTCGACT